>NZ_JVOW01000031.1:0-147696 GCF_001055995.1 Corynebacterium sp. 239_CJEI
GGGTTAAGTAAAGAAAAGTGTGTCCGCATGCCACCATAACCCCAGACCACACACCACAAATCACCAAAGAATAGCTCCCCGAAAGCTATTACCCACACCATCCCACACCTCCGGCCACATTTGTGCTAACCGCACACCGGTTGGATTAAAGGATGACCACCAACCGCCCCAGCTGCCCACTATGCGGCAACAACACAAAGAAAAACGGCACCACCAGCAAATCAACCACCCGTTGGCGCTGCACCCACTGCGGACACTCCTTTACCCGCAACACCCAAACCCACAACAAAAACACCGCCACCATGGCTTTGTTCATCCAATGGGCCACCGGCACCCAATCTCTAACCACCTTCGCCGCACACCATGGCGTAACCAGGCAAACCATGCACCACCGATTCCGATGGTGCTGGTGGATCATCCCCACACCCACCATCGACTCATTCCGCATCCATGACCAAATCTTCCTCGACGCGACCTATCTAAAGTCCGGATGCCTCCTGATCGCAGCCAGTAAAACCCACGTCATCAACTGGACCTGGGCCAGACACGAAACCACCGCCGCCTACACCGAACTCCTACGCCCCATTGCCGCACCACTAATCGCAGTCACAGACGGCGGACAAGGTGCCCAATCAGCCATCCACCACTGCTGGCCAACAACACGCATCCAACGCTGCCTCGTCCACGCCCAACGAACAGTCCGCCGCCACACCACCAGCAACCCCCGCACCGATGCCGGCAAAACCCTCTACCGCCTAGCCCTGAAACTCACTCGCATCACCGACCTTGACCAAGCATCCACATGGGTCGCCCACCTGCACGAATTCGACCACACCTACCGGGAATGGATGAACGAGAAAACCACCATCAAAGACCCCGTTACCGGCGCCTACACCAAGGTCTACACCCACCAACGCGTCCGAGCGGCCTATCAATCATTGCTATCTCTGCACCGCAGAGACCTGCTGTTTACCTACCTGCAACCCCCACCAACAACCATCGACCCCGACAACCTTGCAGCAACAACAAACAGCCTCGAAGGTGGCATCAACGCCCCCATAAAAGAACTAGCCCGCAGACACCGCGGACTATCACTACCGCATCAACGCACAGTGATGGATTGGTGGCTGTATCTACATACAGAAGTCCCTGACGATCCGGTCAAGATCGCCAGGGACCAACGATGGGGTCAAGACGCACTTTCCACAGCAACAGACCTGATCACCCACAACACCACAGCCACTACCAATGACATCGGTGCACCAGCAGAATACGACACCGCCATCGACACCAGCTACCAACACAACCTCGGCATCCAAAAAGGCTGGATCAAATAACCGCAACACGCCCGGAAAAGACACACTTTTCTTTACTTAACCCTACACTGCAAATCCACTCACCTGCATAAATACAAGAAAACCCCCGGCGTAAACCGGGGGTTTTCACTCTGCGGAGGATGTGGGATTTGAACCCACGAGGGATGTGACTCCCGCACGCGTTCCAGGCGTGTGACATAGGCCGCTAGTCGAATCCTCCAACGTCGTTAAAGACTACCCAACAAACCTCATTTTCCCAAAACGCGCCCCCTACCTGGGAAAACGAGGCATTTAAGCGACACTTCCGCGCAACCGGTGCCACCAACAGCAACCAACTCCGGTTGCCGGCTGCCGGCTGCCGACTGCTGTTTCGCCCCCACTCCCGGAATTTTTCCGGGAGTTACTTAGCCAGCCGAGCAATCGCCGCCGAGGCCTCCTCCAGCTTGGCGTCCAACTCCTCCGGGCCGCCCTCAGCCGCATGCACCACACAGTGATGGAGGTGAGCATCCAGAAGAGTTAACGCCAACGACTTCAACGCCGAATTCACCGCCGAAATCTGGGTCAAAACATCGATACAGTACTCTTCGTTCTCAATCATCCGACCAATGCCACGAACCTGCCCCTCAATGCGACGGATACGGGATTCATAACGCCGCTTCTCCACGAGATAACCGGGATCAGTGGTGTCATGGCAGCAAGAATCGTCGTCAAGCGAATGCGATTGCGACGAACAACAAGACTCACTCATGAGTTACTCCTTTTTGAATAGCTGGTTGACTCGGAGAAAAACCGCGCAGACGCAGACTGTTGCCGACCACAAAAACCGACGAAAACGCCATCGCAGCGCCAGCCAACATCGGATTCAACAACCCCAGCGCGGCGACAGGAATTGCCAAAACGTTGTAGAAAAACGCCCAAAAAAGATTCGAACGAATCGTGCGGAGCGTCCGGCGTGACAACCGCAGCGCATCCGCAGCCGCCAACAGATCACCACGCACCAGCGTGATATCCGCAGCCTCCATCGCCACATCGGTGCCCGTGCCCATCGCCATGCCCAAATCCGCCTGCGCAAGAGCCGCAGCATCATTGATGCCATCGCCGACCATCGCCACACACGCGCCGCCAGCCTGCAACTTCTCAATCGTCGCGACCTTATCCTCCGGCATCACTCCCGAAATCACATCCTCGCGAGCAATACCGACCTCATCTGCGACCCGAAACGCCGGGCCGGCGGCGTCGCCGGTCAGCAGAATCGGCCGCACCCCCCACTCCCGGAATTTCGCGACCGCAGCCGCCGACGTCGGCTTCACCGAATCCGACACCTCCAACGTGCCCAGGAGCTCGCCGTCGCGGCGCACCGCAACCACCGTCCCCCCACTCCCGGAATTTTCCCCGGAGCGGCCGACCTCGATGCGGTGGCCGTCTACGGTGCCCTCAACCCCCACTCCCGGAATATCCCGGAAATCAGAAACCGGGAGTAGAGAATCCGGATCCGCCGCGCGCACAATCGCCTGCGCAATCGGGTGGTGCGACGCCGCTTCCACCGAAGCGGCAAGTGGCAGCAGATTTTCGGGAGTGGGAGGGACCTCCGTCACCTCCATCACACCCGTAGTCACCGTGCCGGTCTTATCCAGCACAACCGTGTCGACCTTCCGCGCCGACTCCAGCACCTCCGGGCCGCGCAGCAACACACCCGCCTTGGCACCTTCACTCGTGCCGACCAGGAGCGCTGTGGGCGTCGCTAAGCCAAGCGCACACGGGCACGCGATGATGAGCACGGCGACCGCAGCCGTGACCGCCTCACTCGCGCCGTGCCCCGTAAACAACCACGCGCCCAGCGTGACCGCGGCGATCGCGATGACGGCGGGCACGAACACTCCCGAAACCCGATCCGCCAGCCGCTGCACCGGCGCCTTACCCGTCTGCGCCGCCTCGACCATCGCCGCCATCTGCGCCAACTGCGTCTCCGAGCCCACGCGCGTCGCCCGCACGAGCAGCCGCCCAGACGTATTGATCGTCGCCCCCGTCACCTCATCGCCAGGGCCGACCTCGACAGGCATCGGTTCGCCGGTCAGCATCGACGCATCCACCGCCGACGCGCCCTCCACGACAACGCCGTCCGTCGCGATCTTCTCACCAGGCCTAACGACGAACACCACTCCCGGACGGAGCTGTTCCACGGGCAGCCGCTTCTCCACTCCCGAACTTTCGAGAACGGAGACATCCTTGGCGCCAAGCTTCATCAACTCCCGGAGTGCCTGACCGGCGTTGCGCTTGGAGCGCTTCTCGAAGTAACGACCAATCAGCACAAACATGATGATGCCGGCCATCGCCTCGAGGTAGATGTTCATATCGGCATCACCAGGAGTGACCGTGAAGTGGAACTCGTGCTTGAGCCCCGGCAGCCCGGCACGCCCGAAGAACAACGCCCACACACTCCAGAGGAACGAAGCGGTCGTCCCCATAGTGATTAGCGTGTCCATGGTGACCTCGCCATGACGCAGATTCTTCAGTGTCGCGCGGTGGAACGGCCAGCCGGCCCACACAAAGACCGGCGCCGAGAGCGTGAGACACAGCCACTGCCAATTAGTGAACTGGAGGGCAGGAATCATCGACATTGCGATGACGGGAGCAGTGAGGATGACAGCGCCGATGACTCGGTTGCGCAGGTCTTCCAGCTCCCGGTCTTTCCCTTCGGGAGCAGCACCCGGTTCCTGTTCGGGCTCCTCCTGCGGAAGCTCAGCGGTGTACCCCGCTGCCACGATTGTGTCGATCAGTTGCTGCGGGTTGATGTCCGCCGGCGCCTCCACATGCGCCTTCTCGGTCGCATAGTTCACGCTCGCGTTAACGCCATCAAGTTTGTTCAGCTTGCGTTGGATACGGTTTGCGCACGACGCACACGTCATCCCGCCGACGGGGATATCAAGGGTGAGAAGTTGCTGCTCAGACATCCGCTTTCCTCCTTGGGGGTTTAGTTTGCGACCGCCTTGTAGCCAGCTTCATCCACTGCTGCGATTACGGCAGCGGTGTCAATGTCTGCATCCGAGGTCACGGAAAGGAAATTCCGGGAGCGGTCAACCTGGACATCAGTGATTCCCGGGAGTTCAGAGACTTCCTCCCGCACCGATGCCTCGCAGTGTCCGCATGTCATGCCAGTAACAGTAAAAGTTTGATTAGCCATACCCCAATATATACCCCCTATGGGTATATCTGTAAAGCTATTCGCGCTGACGGTAGCCCGAGTAGGCCCGCCCCGCGAGAGCTGTCGGGAAGGCAAGGTTGAATTCGGGCGGCGCGTGCGGAGACGGCGGGTGGCGGTAGACCGCGCCGGAGCCGTCGTCACGCTCGAGGTGCCCGTTGAGGCCTTGCCTGTCGTCATCGTTGGCGGCGTTGTGTTCTTTGCAGGTCATGACCATGTTTTCCATAGTCGTGGCGCCGCCGTTTTTCCTGGCGACCAGGTGATGGGCCTGCCCAGCGTGGGCGGGGCGCGGGCACCCGGGCCACGCGCAGATGGGGTTGTCGAGGATCATCGCGATGCGCTGTTCCTCCGTCGCCAGGCGCGGGTTGTGTATCGGGAGTAGGTCGGTCGGCGTGTTGTGCTCGTCGTAGACCAGCACCCAGCCGGTGTCCGCGAGCAATGCCTCGACGAATTGTCCGGGAGTGAGGACGGAGCCGTTGGAGGTCGCCGCAAACCGCGGACTGTACTCCACGATGTCTTGCGCGGTTACGATGAGCGCGGGCTGGTAACGGAGCTTGTCGACGTCGTCAAGCGGCCCCTCCGACCCGTGTGCCAAGCGTTCTGCCAGCGCCTGACCGACACACCGATCCCGGGTGTAATCCTCGTGCGCTTTGGCGATTTCAGCTGCGCGCACGGTCAGCGGCGCGACCAGGTCGTCAATCATGTTCGCCGGACCGGTGACCTGCAGATGCTTCATCCCGCGGATGTCCGGATTCCGGGAGACGTGGGCGCGCAGGTGCTGCGGCGGCTCGTCGGTGCGGTTGAGCTCCTTGACCTTGGTGCGCATGTAGGTGTCGAGGCCCTCGAAGTCGTAGGCCGCGGCAGCGCGGGTGAAGTCCAGGCGGTAGTACTCCCGGATTTCGACGTTGTTGAGTTGCCCGGAGCGCTTGTCGATCTGCATGACCGTGTCCAGCGACAGCTTCAGCTCCCGGGCGATCGCGACGGCCTTGTCGCGGGATTCGACGTCAACATCCTTCTCGACCGTGCCGAACAGCCGCTCGGCACAGCGCAGCAGGCGCTTGAGGCGGAAGGGGTCGAAGCCGATGCTGGCTGCCAACTCCCGGTGCCCGGTGGATTTTTCCGGGAGTGCGGCGCGCAGGTCGGCGAGCACGTCAATCCCCCGTGTCGCCAGCGCGCTGAGCAGTCCCAATGTCGTCATGGGGCTAAGGCTAGTTTCCGGGAGTGGGCGGCTTCAATCGCTTTTTGGCGTTGTCCACAGCCGTCGTAAAGCATGCACAATCTGCACAAACGGGCTTGACGACGCACTCCCGAAAGTGCCCTACCGGAACGCGACCTCTCCCACCGGCCGACGTAACTTCCGGGAGTGGAGGGTGTCGGGAGCCGCGGCCATGTCCTCGCACGCGCGCACGGCGGCCATGAGGTGCTCTTCCTTGGAGGACTGGTAGAACTCGCGGGCGGATTTCGGGAGTTTGGGTTTGTCGTGCAGCGGCATGTCGGAGACGCTGAGCAGCGCGCCGTAGGGCACCCGGAAGCGGTAGCCGTTGGCAGCGATGGTGGCGGATTCCATTTCGACGCCGATGGCGGTGGATTTCTGCAGCTCTCGGTAGAGGTCGGTCTGGGAGCGCCACTCCCAGTTGCGGTCGGAGGTCGACAGCACGGTGCCGGTGCGCAGGCGCTTTTTCAGTTCGTCGCCGGTGAGTCCGGAGACGCGGGCGAGCGCGTTAGTGACAGCGAGCTGAATTTCCGCAATTGGCGGGATGGGTTTTTCCAGGGGCACGTAGTTGTCGAGGACTCCGTCGGCGCGGTCGTAGCCGTTGGCGAGAATCATGTCGCCGATGCGCATGCGACCGTCGAGACCGGCGCAGTGTCCGACCATCATCCAGCAGTGCGGGCGCGTGACGGCGAGGCAGTCGGTGATGGTTTTGGCGTTCGAGGGGCCGACGCCGATGTCGATGATGGTGATGCCGCATTGGTCGTCGCGGAGCAAGTGGTACGCCGGCATCTGCGAGGCGTGCGCGTGCTGACGGCAAACTCCGGGAGTGGGGATGGCGCCGATGTCGTAGCGCTGCCCACCCGGGCACGCCAGCGCCGTGTACCCGTGCGGATTTCCGGGAGTGAGGGTGGCGGCGTATTCGAGGAACACGTCCGTGTGCAGCTGGTAGTTGGTAAATAGCACGAAGCGCTGGATGTTTGCGGCGTGCGACCCGGTGTAGTGCTCGAGGCGCTGGAGGGCGAGGTCGATGCGCTGGGCGGTAAAAAGGCTCAAAGGTTTGATGAGCAGGCCCAGGTAGTCGGCTTCACCGTCGGCGATGGTGTCGTCGATGCTGGCGGAGTCGATGGGGGTAAACGTCTTCTCCACTGCCGCCAGCATGCTTGCCGACGCCCCTTCCCTCCCCGCCGCTTCCTCGGCGGCCGCGTCGAATCCGCGGCACATCCGGAGTGGGATGGGCTGGTCGGAGACGCGCACCTCGACTTCGCCGCCGTGGTTGGCGAGCAGGTCGTTGATTTGCTCGATGAGGTAGGTGCGGAACATCACCGGGCGGGTGATGGTGGTGGCATACACTCCCGGACGGTCGACGAAGCCGTGTGACAGGGAGGGGTCGACATCCTCGACGGCGCTGCCGGCCGGGACGGTGAAGCGTAGTTCGGGGTAGTAGGCGCGCACCGGCCCACTCCCGGAATTTCCTTCGGTGGCGGCGGTGTACTGCTCGACTAGGTAGGCCATCCCTGCCCGGTGGATTTCGGTGAGCCGGTCGACGGCCGCGGTGGCGTCGGCGTAGAAGTCGCCTTCGCCTTCGGTGGGCCAGAACGGGGGTGTTGCGGAGTCTCGTACCTGCATAGCCCAAGGCTAGGCGGAGAGGTTCCCGCGCGCATCCGCGCCGCGCTCATCACGCCAGGCACGCGCACGAAACCAGCAGCTCAGTGCCGGCTCCACACTCCTTCGCGGCTGCGGCGGACCTCAAAGACCTGGTGCACATGGTAGCCGCCAATGGTGGGGATGGTGAGGAAGTGGCGGCCGTCGTCAAGCTCGTGCCAGAGGATGCGGCCGTAGCGTACGCCGTCGCGGACGTGGGCGCTGAGGTAGTCGGCGCGTTGCTGGCCGCGGAGGGTGGCGTAGAAGGCGGGGTCGACGGGTAGTTGGACGAGATTCCGGGAGTGGGGGTCGATGTCGGCTTCTTGCAGCCGAATGGCGACGGGTCGGCCGTCGACGAGAAGGTCAGCGGTGTGACGGCTCAGGTGGATGATGTGGACGTCGCTTATTGAGGTGTGCATTTGGCGCTCCTATTCGCTCTTCCCCGCAGGAGGTCTGTGGGGCTGATCTTCCTTTGGGGCACCGGGTCCGCGAATCGGGCGGTTGCCTATCGACGCTGTCAAAGGCCATTTCTCGTCGATATCTTGTGATCGTGTCGCCCACCCTAACACCAACTAGACAGCTTTGTCTACCATCGCACACACGCTTTACGACGAGGCCCCCGCCCCGCCACTCCCGGAAGCTACCGCCTTCCACCTCGCCCGCTGACTACCCCTTCCCCGTCAGCACCAGGACCACCAGCGCCACGTTGAGCGCGATGATGAGCCCGCAGATTACCCACGCGACCCGGCGCAGTAGTGGGGTGTTGGCCCAGATGCCCATCTCGGCACGCGAGGAGGTCATGCGCACCAGCGGGACCAGCGCAAACGGGATGCCAATCGACAGCACCACCTGGCTGAGCACCAGCGCCCACGTCGGCTCCACGCCGCTGGCGATAATGAGCAGCGCCGGAATGATGGTGACTATTCGGCGCACCAGCAACGGCACGTGCACCTTCAGCAGGTCGCGCATAATCAGGTCACCGGCGTAGCAACCGACAGAGGACGACGCCAGCCCGGAGGCCAACAACCCAACGCCGAAGAGCACGCCCACCACGGGGCCAAGCACGCTGGTCACGGCAGCGTGAGCGCCTTCGATGGAGTCAGTCCCCTCCACTCCCGGAAGTGCTTCGGCCGCGAGACACAGCATGCCGATATTCACCGACCCGGCCAGCACGAGGGCACCGAAGACATCGATACGCGTGGCCCGTAGGTGCTGACGCAGCGAAGCATCATCCTCCACCTTGTACTCGCGGTCGCGCACCAGCCCGGAGTGCAGGTAGACCGCATGCGGCATCACGGTCGCACCCAGCATGGATGCCGCCAGCACCACGGTGTGCGCGCCTTGGAAGCGCGGCAGAATTCCGCTGGCCATCTCCCCGAGACTCAGGCCCGTGACAAACAGCCCGGCCAGGAACCCCACGGTAATGACCAGCAGGAACGCCACAATCACGCCCTCAAAAGTGCGTTGCGAACGCCCACCCTGCAGCAGCAACAGCCCCAGCGAGACCACACCGACAATGACACCGCCAAGCAGCATCGGCGTCCCAAAGAGCAGGTACAGCGCCGTGGCGCCACCAATAATTTCCGCCACATCCGTCGCTGCCGCCACAATCTCGGCCTGCACCCAGTACGCCAGCCGCCCCGGCCGGTTCGAACCGAAGCGGTCGGCGACACCTTCGGTCAGCGACCGCCCCGTCACCAGGCCGTACTTCGCCGACAGGTACTGCACAACCATCGCCATGAGGTTGGACACCACCAACACCCACAGCAGCAGATACCCGTAGCTCGCGCCCGCGGACAGGTTCGCAGCCACATTTCCGGGGTCCACGTAGGCAATCGCTGCCACAAAAGCAGGCCCCAGCAGACTCATCATGGGCTTGCGGTTTTTCTCGCTTGACGACGTCACTTGCGACCCTTGTGCCCCTGAATCATTCACCCGGCCATTATTTCACGGCCTCGACACTAAATCTTCAATCAGCCCAAAATTTGGGCAGCCATGGTGCCACCGAGATTTACCAGGCGGTCGGAGATGTCGTCGTCAAGCGAACCGACAAACACGACGGGCTCGGCCGCAAGCTCCCACTTGTAGCCGGTCGTGATGGTTTTCATGGCGTTTTCCGCCCCGGTGGTGTCGAAGCCGCCGCGGATCCAGTAGGAAAATGGCAGCCCCTTGGTAACTTCCTGCGCCTCCCGGAAGGTGGTGTCGAAGAAGTGCTTGAGCGCGCCGGAGATGTATCCAAAGTTGGCGGAGGTGCCGAGCAGGATAGCGTCAGCGCTGGTCAGGTCATCGATGGTGGCGTCGAGAGCCTCGACAACCTTGACATCCACGCCCTCTAGCGCGGGATCGTTGGCGCCCTCGAGCGCGTGACTTAAGACCTCCTGCAGGAGCGGGGTCGGGGAATGGTGGACGACTAGAAGAGTAGGCATGTCCCGAGGGTAACGAAGCGGCCCCTAGAAAATCACCTGTTCGCGAGGAATTTCCAGACCCGCACGCAGGGCTTCCGGGAGGTCAGCGATGGAGTCGAGCTCTACGCCCCCGCCACCATCACTACCGTTACCGCCACTCAGCGAATCCAAAATCCACCGCTGCGCCGCCTCCACGGACACCTCGCCGAGAGTCACGTCGCCATCACGCTTGGACAACCGCCGCCCTTCAGAGTTCACCACCAGCGGCACGTGCACGAACGAAGGCGTCGCATACCCCAAAAGACCAGCTAAGTACGCCTGGCGCGGGGCGGAGGACATCAGGTCATCGCCACGCACAACCTCGGTCACCCCCTGCTCGGCATCGTCGACGACGACGGCGAGGTTGTAGGCCCACATGCCATCGGCACGCTGGAGGACAAAGTCATCAATCGGAGCGGTGATTTCTCCATGCAGCTCATCGGCCGCAGTCCCCTCACTCACCTGCGATTTCAGGCGTATCGACGGCCTTCTTCCCGCTGCCGCAAATTCGGCTTTCTTCGCGGAGAGGTGCTCGTCGTCAAGCGAACGGCACGTGCCGGGATACTGACCTGGCACGCCATGTGGCGCGGAGGAGGCGGCGAGGATTTCGCGGCGCGTGCAGAAGCAGGGATAGGTCAGGCCGCGTTGCGTGAGGTCGGCAAGCGCGGATTCATACAGGTCAGAGCGTTCTGACTGGCGGACCGGGGCGCCATCCCAGTCGATGCCGATGGCCTCGAGATCGGCGAGCTGCTGCGCCTCATACTCGGGGCGGGAGCGTTGGCGGTCGATATCCTCGATACGCACGATGAAGCGGCCACCCTGCGCGCGGGCGTGCGCCCAGGCGAGAACCGCGGTGCGCAGGTTTCCCAGGTGCAGCCGACCGGTCGGCGAAGGGGCATAGCGGCCGGTGGGTAAAGTGGAATTAGTCAACCGTTGGGAACTGGTCACAGGAATATGTTAGCGAGACCCCAAGATGATAGTTGAAATCTTGGGGAAAGATTTCCGGTTGAATAACTCAAATCATCTTGGAGGAAATTCATCTTTTACTCGAAAGACATTCATACCCTCTCAATAAAATCAAGGGTCTAATGTATGCGTGACTTTTGTAGGCGGATCTTTTAGAGGAGAACAATGTCATCACGTTTGCGCGTAAATTGGCTAGCATCGATTTCCATTATCGGACTAGTCGTGAGCCTCCTCTGTCTCCTGGGCATCGCAAATGGGATGTACACATTGAGCAAACTAGCTAACCAGACTGCCGTTATGAGTACAGCAGCTATTACAGCTAAGACAGATCGTGCGCTGCTCTACTGCCTAATTGCTCTTGCCGGCATGATTGTGAGCTGTTTTACATTTATTGTTAATAGGATTCGCAGTAAGCGTGGAGCCAAGAAAAAATAATTAAACCCGTTCATCCTCTAGCTCCCGCGGACTCGAGCTCACAGAGGAAAACAAATTCGATAGTCTTCGCGGAGAGGCGCTCACCGTCAAGCGAACGATACGTGACGGGGTACTGACCTGGCACGCCATGCGGTGCGCAGGTTTCCCAGGTGCAGCCGACCGGTCGACAAGGGAGCGTATCGGCCGACGATTGGATTAGACGACATGGCTACAACGATAGTTAATGTCGCGCGCTCTACGTAGCTGCCGTAGTTTTCGTAGCCGCCGTGGCTTTCACAGCTTGCCGACTACCCGCCACTGCAACCGCAACGGATAGCGCTGCGAATGCGATACACACAATTCCAACCACCGCGCTACTTCCGCCACTCAGCCCCGCCGCGAGCGGGCCAACTGCCGTTCCCACATAGCCCACGATGTAGTAGCTGGAAACAGTCGCAGCAAGATTCTCTCCACGTGCCGCTTCCGAAACTCGCAGCAACGAATACTTGAAAGAAATCCCTTGGCCGACACCACAGATAGCGGTTGCAATAATCAGCAAAACAGCAGTTGAACTAAGCAAACTCAGTGTTACGCCACCCAGCCCGAGCGCGAGAATCACCAACCCCACTGGATACGAAACCCGCTGCACCCTCCGCCCGAGCATCACCTGAGTCACTGCCGATACCCCGAGCATCAAAGCTGTAATCGACGCAATCTTCAGCTGCGTATCGAAGCCCATATCCTTCGCAGCCAAGGGGACTACGGACTGAAAGAGCCCGTTGACTCCATATGCACAGCCAATCGCTAACGCTCCCGGAATGAAAACTCGAATCACATCCCGAGCCACACCAAACTGCGGCCGCCAACTCACTGAATTTCTCTCGAAGCTACGCTCCCGCACCCGAGCGACACCAACCATCGACACCACGGTGAGCGCTGCGTAAATCCAATACGGCATCTGCAGCGGCGACGATGAAAACTGTGCCACCACAGCCGAGGCCAACGGCCCCAGCGCCAATGCCCCGGAAACAGCAACCGTGCTTGTGAGCGCACCGATCTGCGTGAACAATTTTTCCTGCAGTAAAGCAGTAAAAGAGCCGGTTGCTAACCCTACGGAAAAGCCTGACACAATTCGGGCGAGATATAAGACGGCCTCATGTGAATCGACCAGCGCCGCTGCCAAGAACATCAGTGTTGAGACCAAGGACAACCCCATGCTGGTAAGCGCAATGGGTTTTCGCCCGAGTGAATCGGACAAGTGGCCGTAGGTCAGCGTAACGATGACCCCTACTGCGTAACAGGCAAAAACCACCACGGTTTTATCGGTGCTCAGCCCCCAGTCGCGCTGGTAGATGGCATATAGTCCGGAAGGCATCGTACTGCCAATCACCACGATGACCAGCCCCAGCGCGAGCGCTGCTCCATCTCGGACGTTGGCGGTTTTTACAGCACCCGCAGCCTTTGTAGCGTTCACGCGAGTATCAGCAGCATCTGCTGTGCTCGCAGCCTTCGCGTCACCTGCCGTACCTGTCATCTCCACCCCTCCGGCCATTTCATACTTTCTGATTATAGAAAGTATGTTTTCACAAAATAGCTTGGATGACTAGACTTTCGACAGAACTAACCCGCAGCACCTTACGTCGGCACGCCTAAACAAACCGCAAAATGGCCGGTCATCCCACCCTTTCACTCACAGCCACTTGCCTCCATGACCACAAAGTGATTCGCTAACACCATGAAACAGCGCACGTACTTCGAGCAGGCAGCCGCAATCGCCGCGGAATGCTCGTCTCCCGTGCGCCTGGCAATCCTGGAGTATCTCCTCAAAAATGGTCCGACTCGCGTGCGCAGCCTCGCCGAGTCCACCAACATCGCCGAATCGACGCTGTCCAACAATCTTCGACGCCTCCGCGAAGCCGAAATTGTCGATGTCGAGCGACAAGGGAAGAGCGCGACCTACTCCATCGCTAACCCCTCAATACGCCAGGTAATTGCCAATCTTTTCCAGGCTGCCGGCGCCGACACTGCCGCACCCATCCCAGAGCACCAACCAGCAGTTACCTTCGCCCGGTCTTGCTACGACCACCTAGCAGGATCCCTCGGAGTACAACTCACTCGGGCCCTTTTCGCCAAAGAAGCACTCATCACCGACGCCGGGGACGTCACCTTTGGCCCCAACGCCGAGAAATGCTTCGCCTACCTCGGCACTGGCCTATCCAGCCTCGACGCAAGCAGGAAGACAGCGTTCCTCTGCAAGGACTGGACACACGCCGACTCTCACCTGGCCGGATCGCTCGGCGCCGCGCTCCTGCGTGGCCTCATTTCAAAGGGTTGGTTGACCCCAATCCCCAATTCCCGCGGACTCGAACTCACGGCAGAAGGCAAAGTCGGCCTCGAAGACTTCATCGGCACTCGCTTGGAGCCCTAGCCGGCAGGTAACATTCCCTCCCGTGACAAATAACGAAAACCTGCCCAAGTCTGGGCCGGGCAACGCCGAGGCTGCCGCTGTGAGCACCTCGCACGCGCCCGAGAACGCAACTAAGTCCGAATCCACAGCACACACGCCACGCCACATCCCGGTACCGAAATCGCTGTACCCGATGTTCACGGCCATTTTCATTGGCGTGCTGATTGTCTCCAACATCACCGCCACCAAGGGCGTGGAAATCTTCGGCCTGGCCACCGACGGTGCCTTCTTCCTCTTCCCCTTGAGCTACGTCATCGGCGACGTGCTTTCCGAGTGCTACGGCTACAAAGCCACCCGCCGCACCGTGTGGACCGGGTTTGCCATCCTCGCCGGCGCAATGCTCTGCTTCTTTGCCGCCATCAAGCTCCCGGCGGCACCGTGGTACGAGAATCAGGAAGCATTCGCCACTGTGCTGGGCACCGTCCCGCAGCTTGTTCTCGCAGGTCTGGCCGGTTATGTCGTCGGTCAGCTGCTCAACGCCTGGTCGCTCAACGCCATTAAGAAGCGCACTGGCGAAAAGGCTCTCTGGGCGCGCCTGATGGGCTCGACTGTGGTTGGCGAGTTCGTCGATACGCTCATCTTCTGCTCCATCGCCGCCACCGCGATCGGCATCGATACCTGGGGCACCTTCGTCAACTACGTCATCGTCGGTTTCATCTGGAAGACCGCCGTCGAGATTGTAGTCATGCCAGTCACCTACGCCGTCATCGCGTGGGTCAAGCGCCGCGAAGGCTACTACGACACGCACGTTCCCGCTTAACGACGAAAAAAGTGCCGCGACCTCACCTGAGAAGCGAGTAGTCGCGGCACTTTTCTGTTTTACTTCACATCCCGTTTGGCATTGGCCCAATGAGCAACGCCAACCGCCACAACGATCCAGGCCACCAGCACCACGATGTTGAACCACATCGGCTGCGTCATCCCAGCCTCAAACCCGAGGCGTGGATTCTCCGGGTTTGCCATCAGACCGCCCAGCTGCGTTGACAACTGCTGAATGCGTGCACCCGGCGTGACCAGCCACAGTGGCCGGAAAATTGCATACGCGAGCGCCGCGAACTCCAGCATGCTTTCCACCACCAGGATCCACACCAGCGGAATGGCGACAGCGGCCACGCGCGAGCGCGTCAACACTCCCAGCGACATCGCGATTAGTCCAAACACTACAAAGCCAAGCACTCCGGCGAGCATGTCCGTGGCAGCGTCGCCGCCCTTGAACTCCACGCGCGGGGAAACCGTCACCGATAGCCAAGCAAGCGCCACACCAATGACCCAACAGACAGCAATCAGCACAAGGGTCAGCGTCATCCGTGCCGAAAGCCACAGGCTCCTTCGGTCCTGCGTCAAGAACGCATGCGCATTCATCTGATCGTTGTACTCACCCGCCAGGGTGGAGCCACCAAAGGCAATCACGATCATGTTGAAGATCACGGTCCCCAACAGCAGCAATTCCCAATCAGCGGTCGCACCAGCATCCGCCGCCATGCTGAAAGCCGCCATCGGCCCAGCTATCGAGCCCACCAACAACACCACATACACCCACGTGCCACGCAGGCTGGCTAGCTTCGTCCACTCCGACCGCAAAGCGTTTCCAAAACTCATCTCAGTCACTCCCCTACTGCCCAATCGCCTGCGCGCGGTACTCCTGCGATTCCTGGGTCGCAGCCAGGAACTTCTCCTCCAGGTTGTCGCGCTTCGTGTGCAACCGCGTCACCAATAGCCCCTCACGCAAGGCAGCAGCCGCAATGTCGCGGCGGAGTTGCTGCTCGCTGATGCCGTCGTAAAGCTGAATGCGCAATTGCTTATCGACGTCAACCCCACGCGCGACCGGCCCTAACGCCTGCAGCAGCCGAGCGGGGTCATCGACTTCAACTTCGATGACCGTGCCGTCGGAAAGGAATTCATCCATGCTGTACTCGCCGATCATGCGACCGCGGCCGATGACGACGATGCGGTCGGCGGTGAGCTGCATCTCGGAAAGGAGGTGCGACGACACGAGAACTGCACAGCCCTGAGCGGCCAGCGCCTTGATGGTGTGGCGCATCCACGAGACGCCTTCGGGGTCCAGGCCGTTGACCGGCTCATCCAAAATCAGATGCTGCGGCTTGCCGAGCAGAGCCGCTGCCACTCCCAGACGCTGCTTCATGCCCAGCGAGTAGCCGCCGACCTTGTCCTTCGCCGCCTCGGTCATGCCGACCTGCTCAAGGCACTCTTCCACGCGGGTGTCGGGGATGCCAGCGCCGCGGGCGAGGGCCCGCAGATGAGAGCGGCCCGAACGAGCCTTGTTGTGCCAACCGGCATCCAGAATTGCGCCGGCGACGCTGGGCTTATTCTTCAGCGTGGAAAAGGGCTGGTTGCTGTAGGTGTTGCCCTGGGAATCCGTCCCGGTGAACAAGGCCTGGCCCGTGGTCGGGGTATCGAGGCCCAGCATGCAGCGCATGGTGGTGGACTTGCCGGAGCCATTTGGGCCGAGAAAACCTGTCACTACACCGTCGGGAACGGTGAAGGACAGGTCATCGACGGCTAATTTCGAACCGTACTTCTTGCTGAGTCGTTCAACCGTGATCATGTCCTCCATGATGCCGGTTGAGACTGCCCCGCGCAGTAGAGCTAGGTCTAGTTTTGGGCTTCCCCCGGGCCCGCCCAGCCGCCACTTCACGCCACTGGACTGATTCGGGTGTTCCCTGCCACTTCACGCCACTGGTGTCACCTCATGCCACCTCCACAGATGGCACGAGGTGACATGGCTGTCGTGAAGTGCGAAAAGGCAGAAGCCTAGCCCCAGCCCAGCCACAGCCCAACCGACCCAAGCACACCCCAGCCCCCAGCCGAGCCCTAATTCCCCACCGCACGGCCACCGTTGGCGTAGTAGCGGCCCATAAACTCATCGCGATACTCGAAGAACCGGTCCTCCAGGATCGCAGCGCGAATGTTCTCCACCAGCTGCACCATGAAAAACAGGTTGTGAATCGTGCACAGCGTGCCAGCCAGGTACTCCTTGGCCTTCAACAGATGATGCAGGTAGGCCCGGGAATAATTCAGCGAAGTGTAGGAGGGCACCTCCGCATCCACGGGGCGGAAGTCGTTCTTGAAGCGGGCATTCGTCAAGGTCATCCGGCCATCGAGCGTGTACACACCACCACGGCGGGCAAGCCTCGTCGGAGCCACGCAGTCAAAGGTGTCGGCACCGGCCTCGACAGCGGCAAAAATATCGTCCGGCTCGGAAATCCCCAGCAGGTGGCGGGCGCGGTCGTCGGGAAGCTCGTCGTTGACCCAACCGCAGATCAGGCCCAGATTCTGCTTCTCAATCGCCCCACCAATGCCATAGCCGTGGAAGCCGAGCTGGCCGGCATCCTCGAACTCGCGGGAGAGCTCCACCAGCCCGCGGGCGGCCTTGCGGCGCAGGTCTTCGTACTGCGCACCCTGCACGACACCGAATAACTGCTGGATGGGCAACTGGCCGTCGTCAAGCGAATGAACATGCGCATCGACCTGACCGCGCGAAATCGTCAGCTCGTTGTGAGCCTCCAGGCAACGGCGCGCCCAGCGGTGCGTGCGCTCGACGGATGCCTCCTGGTAGCCGCGGGTGTTCATCAGCGTGGTGAGCTCGTCGAACGCCATCATGATGTCGGCGCCCAGCGCGTGCTGAATACGCATGGACACCTCCGGCGTGAAGCGATGCTCGGAGCCATCGATGTGCGAGCGGAAAGTCACGCCGTCCTCGTCGACAAACGCGTTGCGCTCTTTGCCCTCGGCGACGATGTCGTCTTTCTGCATGCCGGTGACGTCCATCGCGAGGGTCTTTTTAAAGCCCGCGCCGAGGCTGAGCACCTGGAATCCGCCGGAGTCGGTGAATGTCGGGCCGTTCCAGTTGGAGAACTTTGCCAACCCGCCGGCCTGGTCGACGATTTCCTCGCCGGGCTGCAGATACAGGTGGTACGCGTTCGACAGCATGGCCTGCGCGCCGGTGGATCGCACCTGCTCGGGCGTGAGCGTCTTCACGGTCGCCTTCGTGCCGACCGGAATGAACGCCGGCGTAGCAATATCGCCATGCGGGGTGTGGATGGTGCCAGCACGTCCGCGCGCGCCTTCGATTTGCTTTACGACGTCAAAGCCCGTCGTCCTCGACTGCGACATGAAGCTCCTTGGTTGTGGTCCAGTGCTAATGCCTTGAGGTTACCTGGGTGCTATTCGCGAGTTACTCAGCGCTGTCGTTTTCCTCGGGTTGGGCAGCGTTTTCCGGGTCCCACACGGCGCGGCTACGACGTGGCGCTTCCTCTTCGAGTCCTTCGCGCTTCATCAGTTCCGCAACCGTAATCTTCTTCCGCTTACGAGCCGGGCTGTAGTACGGGCGGACCTCGACGTCCTTGGCATTTTCCGGGTTCGGCTGGGCGTCGGTTGGTTCAGCTGGCGCGGGCTGCATGAGCTGTTCGGTCGGCTCCGCCTGCTCTGGCTGCTCTGGCTGTGCCGGCTGCTCCGGATCAAAAGGCGCCGTAGGGGCGGACAGTTCGGCCTGCTCAGAGCGTTCGGCCTGCTCAGCCTGGTCAGCGGGTTCGAGCTCCTTCAGCTTTGCCTTCTTCCGCTTCGGAATCCAGCGGTTACGCTTCTTGGTCGCGACAGCCACAGCAGTACCACCAGCTGCGCCCGCCGCGCCCTCTGCACCAGCACCGACTTCACCATCGGCACTGTCTGCTTCGTCCTCGTCAGCGTCAGCCCCGCCAAAGCCACGCCCAGCGCCTTCGCTTTCGGGCAACAGGGACTCACCGCGAGCCATACGCTCGCGGCGGCCCTTCTCCACCAGTTCCTCGGAAACCTCTTCCAGGGCAGAGCCTTCGACATCCACAGAAGGCAACACCTTGTCCAGCCACTTCGGCATGTACCAGGTAGCGCGGCCAAGCAGGAACATGGCTGCCGGGATGAAGGTCATGCGGATAACGAAGGCGTCGAAAAGCACTGCGGCACCCAGCGCGAAACCGAATACCTTGATGATCGCCAGGGGTTGCCCGGCGAACGCCGCGAAGACGGAGATCATAATAATCGCAGCGGCCGTGACCACACGAGCGCCGAGAGTAAAGCCTTCAACGACCGATTCTTCGACCGCGTTGTACTTCGATTCTGGCGAGGATTCACCCTTGTTGTGGGTGTAATGCTCGCGCATGCGGGAAACCAGGAAGACCTGATAGTCCATGGCCAAACCGAACGTCACACCAATGAGGAAGATTGGCACAAAGCTGACCAGCGGACCCGGAGTGCTAATCACACCCCAGAGGCCATCCTGGA
Source organism: Corynebacterium sp. 239_CJEI (assembly GCF_001055995.1). Classification (NCBI taxonomy): domain Bacteria; kingdom Bacillati; phylum Actinomycetota; class Actinomycetes; order Mycobacteriales; family Corynebacteriaceae; genus Corynebacterium; species Corynebacterium sp. 239_CJEI. The sequence goes on from NZ_JVOW01000031.1 coordinate 18,938, forward strand.
AAAATGCCACCGTGACACCGAATGCGGCTGCGACAGAGAGCAAGAAGCCCACACCGGCAGTCACCGGCACCATCAGGGAGCGGAAAATCATCAGTAGCAGAATCACTGCCAGCCCCACGACAACGCCCAAGTAGAGCGGCATTGCGCCCTGGAGACGGTCGGTGATGTCAATTTCGATAGGAACCAGGCCAGTGACACCGGTGAATAGGCCGGTGGTTTGCTCAATCTGCTTCTGCTGATCGCGCACCGCGTTCATCAGCTGCTTGGTCGCAGGATCGAGCGGACCCGACTTCGGGGTCATAATCATCTTGACCGCAGTGCCGTCATGATTCATGCCAATCATCTGGATGTGCTCGACACCGACATTGGATTTGAACTGGTCGACAGCGTAGCTATAGGAAGCCTTACGGGCGGCCTCGATGTCAGAGAGTTCCGGGTTGGTCTGTTTCAGGGACTCGATAAGTGGTTTGAGCACCGGTGCGTCGGGCTTCACATCATCCGACTTGGCAATAATGATGAGCTGTGAATTACGTCCCGCGCCGAAGCCCTCTTCAATCATGGTGATGGCCTTGCGGTTCGTGCTGTCCTTCGCCGCAGTAGAGTCCGACGGCAGCGCCAGCTTCAAGTGCATGGCCGGGTAGGCCAACGCCAACAGCAAGACGATACAGCCGACCAGGAACAACCCTGGGGCCTTGTGCACGAAGGTGACCCAACGGCGCCCCATCGTCATCTCGCCGAAGAAGGAAGAGCGGCGTCCCTTGCGCGCATTACGCGAGGGGTTGCCGGCAACACCGGGCACGCGACCAGCGAAGACCTTGTCGCCCAGCAGAGACATAACTGCCGGCAGCAGGGTCAGAGAGACCAGCACTGTGAAGGCCACCGTAATTGCCGCCGAAATACCCATCAGAGACATGAACGGCACCTTGGCCACCGTCAGCGCTGCCAACGCGACAATCACGGTGAGGCCGGCGAAAACCACAGCGGAGCCAGCCGTACCGGTAGCCATGCCGATGGCGTCTTCGTTGGTCATCCCTCGGGCTCTTTCTGCCCTGTAGCGAGAGAGGATGAACAGTGCGTAGTCAATACCGACAGCCAGGCCGAACATGACGGCAAGTACCGGGGTAATCGAGTTGACGTCGGTGAATGCGGTCATCAATGTCACGCCGAAGACACCGATGATAATGCCCACTACCGCCGTCACAATAGGCAGGAACGAAGCGACCAGAGATCCGAAGGTGACAACCAGCACGATAAATGCCACGGTCACACCGATAATCTCCGAGGTCGGAGCTACCTCAATCGCGGGCTGCATGCCCGGGCCAGAGGCCTCGACCTTGATACCGGCGTCACGACCGGCCTGCATTGCGTCGAGAAGCGCCTGCATATTCTCCGGTTCGATGTCCTGCGGCATCTTGGCGTCGAAAACGAAGGTGGAAATACCGTAGCGACCGTCATCGGACACGGTACGCAGGGCATTGGCGTCGGCCTCGGCAACATCCTTGGGCAGGCCGGCAGCCATGCCCTGTTCCTTGACCATCGCCTGCATCTTCGGATTGAGGTCTACCGGGTTGTGGAGTTGCAAATCATCGGAGATTTGGCCGACATTGTCGCGAATGCCATTAATAACCTGGTCAACAGCTTCTTTATTTTGTGGGTCATCGAGCCTCTGCCCCTCGGGAGCCTCGAAGGCGACATAGACACGCTGCTCTCGAATTGGGTTCGGAACATCGGGGAACTTTTCCTCAATCACGTGAGAAGCCGTTGCCGACGGCATGCCGGGGATCGAGAACTGGTCGATGAACCCCTTCTGGAATGCGGCAACTGCACCGCCCAGCCCCGCCAAAATCAGCAACCACACGATGATCACAGTCCATTTATGCAGGTAGGAGAACCTGCCGAGTTTGAACAAGGCCTTTGCCATGTCAAGTTTCCCTTACGTCTAATATTCGCCTGGACCGCCCCCAACTGCCGCTTCCCCGAATTCGCGCTAACCACGCACTCCCTCGGACTCCACCTGCAGTTTGAAGCCTCTTCGCTACTCCGATGCTAGCGACCACCCCGGATTGGCCAACATCAACTCTGGCGCTGACATGGTCATTGGGGGCGGGCACGACATAAAAACCGGAAATACTTTTGCTAAGAGTAGCGGACTTCCCGGATAAACGTGAACAATGGGGTGTGTGTTACTGATGTTATTTTTGTGATTTAGGCACTCCAGGTCGGGTGCCTCACCATTCACCGCTTTACGACGGGCACCTCTCCCCACCGCACTCAGGCAATCAGGGCCGATTAAATGCAAAACCCCCGAGGCTCCTACTTAAAGGAACCACCGGGGGTTTTATTGGCGGTGACGGAGGGATTTGAACCCTCGGTACGGGGTTACCGCACAAAGCATTTCGAGTGCTTCACCTTCGGCCGCTCGGACACGTCACCGCTAGAAAACGTTACAGGTAGCCCCTTTATCTACCAAATCCCCAGGTCAGAGGGCTCAGCTGTCCACACAGTCGGCACCGCCGGTCCTTCGCCAAGCCGTTCGCACAGAACCACAACCCCCGCCATCCCAAATCACTCCATCTACTGCACCATCCGCTTAAACGACCGCGCTATTCGGGGTGGCCAACGCCCGCTGAGATATGAAGGAATAGTCTGTAGCTTGAAATCTAGAAACTTAAACACAGAAGTGCAGCCACACAGAAAGGGTTCTCCCTCATGATTCGTTCCGCCATCATCGGCTACGGCAACTTGGGCCGCAGCGTCGAAAAGGTCATTGCCGACCAGCCGGATATGGAACTCGTCGGTGTTTTCTCCCGTCGCGATTCGCTGGACACTGAGGCCCGCGTGCTCCCGGCTGCAGATGTCGAAAAGTACAAGGACGAGGTAGACGTGCTGTTCGTGTGCCTCGGCTCGGCCACCGATGTCCCAGAGCAGGCCCCTGAGCTGGCAAAGAGCTTTACGACGGTCGACACCTACGACAACCACCACGAGATTCCGAAGCACCGCGCGGCCATGGACGCCTCCGCTCGTGAGGGTGACAACATCGCCATGATTTCGACCGGTTGGGACCCGGGCCTGTTCTCCCTGAACCGCGTCCTGGGCGCTGCCATCCTGCCGGGAGCAGACCAGATGACCTTCTGGGGACCAGGCCTGTCGCAGGGCCACTCCGATGCCGTGCGTCGTGTGCCGGGAGTGAAGAAGGGCGTCCAGTACACCAAGCCGAACCCGGAAGCTATCGAGGCCGTGAAGAAGGGCGAGGGTGCAGACCTGAAGGGTAACGAGTGCCACCTGCGCCACTGCTTCGTCGTCGCTGAGGAAACCGGCGACGCCGACGAGGATGCCAAGCTCAAGGAGCAGATTCGCGAAACTATCGTGACCATGCCGGATTACTTTGCCCCATACGAGACCATCGTGGACTTCATCTCTGAAGAGGAGTTCGACCGCGACCACCAGGGCATGCCGCACGGCGGCCAGGTCATTACCCGTGGCCAGGCCGGTACCTCCGGTCACGTCATCGAGTTCGGTCTCGAACTGGAGCGCAACCCCGACTTCACCGCTGCCGTCCAGGTTGCCTACGGTCGCGCTGCCTACCGCCTGAAGCAAGCTGGCGAGACTGGTGCCCGCACCGTCTTCGAGATTGCCCCGTACCTTCTGTCCGCCGAACCACTGGATGACCTGGTAGCTCAGAAGCTGTAGCCAGCCCCAACGCTGACAGCCGGCCAGCGAAACACAAAGAACCCCAACCATCTCCGCATATCAAAAGCGGAAATGGTTGGGGTTATCTCTTCCCGAGAGCTAAAAGCTTTACTTGTCGGTCAGCTTGCCCAGGGCCTCAGTAGCCTTGTCCTTCAGGTCCTCAGCACCCTGCTTGACCTTCGAAGCAGTCTGCTCGCCCTTGCCCTGGTTCTCCAGGTCCTCGTTGCCAACGGCGTCGCCAGCAGCTTCCTTAACCTTGCCGCCCAACTCGTCGGCCTTGTTCTGCAGCTCGCTCATTATGTAAGCCTCCTACGTAAACGACTTATCTAGTTTCTATAGAGCCACCGTCTAGCAGCCCCACTACTTCCGACGGTACGTGAAAATGAAGGCTCGTCACGGCCACAGCGGGAATTGTGACCTAACTGTGATTCCGTTCACTCATCCAACTGCCGTTGCCTTTCGAAGAATTCCCGCAGGTAAACGGAGCATTCGTCGGCAAGCACACCCCCGCGCACCTGCGGCGTGAAGGCGTGGGCGGGATCTCGGATGACATCGGCGATAGAGCCGCACGCGCCGGTCTTGGGCGACCACGCGCCGAAGACCACGCGCCCCACGCGCCCCATGACGCACGCGCCGGCGCACATCACGCACGGCTCCAGCGTCACGACCAACGTGCACTGCTCCAGCCGCCAACCGTCACCAACAGCGCGGGTGGCCTCGCGCAACGCAATGACTTCGGCGTGGGCAAGCGGGTCACCATCAGCTTCCCGACGGTTCGAGCCCCGGCCCACAACCTTGCCCTCGGCATCCACGACCACTGCTCCCACAGGTACATCCCCGGGTGCCGTGTGAGCAGCTTCAGCGATAGCCAGGCGCATCCACTCCTCGTCGAGAATGTCCTGTTCGCGGCGGGGAAGAGCACTTGGCCGACCAGCTGGTTGGCCGGCCGCAAGGTCGGTTGGTCGCTCGGTCAGATGACCTTTCTCAGAGTTAGTCGTCATAGGGGTCGTAGTCGTCATCGTCACCGTCGTAATCCAGGTCGGCGACATCGGCGAGCTCCTCGGCACACCCCAGTTCCTCGGCAATGGCCAAGATCTGCTCGGACGCCCACAGCGACTGATCGTCACAGATGGACTCCAGGGCTTCCTCCGAACAGCCCAGGTCAGCGAGGATATCCATATCTCCTTCGGCCCAGGCGTCGACATCGTCGAGCTCGTCCTCGTCGAGGTCGGGGATATCCAGATCCAGCTCGTCGAACACATCTGCCGCAATGTCGTCGGTGACGGCGGCGGTGGCGTCGGAAAGCACAACGCGCAGCGACCCAACGCCCTGGCGCACGAGAATAAAGTAATCGTCGTCGATATTGAGCATTCCGACAGCGGCGCGTTCCGAACGCAGATTGCGCAGCGCCTGTGCAGCGTCGGCGAGGGAATCGGTGGCGTCGTCCCCAAGATCGACGACGCGCCAACCGCGCTCCCCCATAGTTACGGCAACCGCGAAGGAGCGGTCGTCATCGGAGGTGTACCCTCCGGAAAAGGTCGTGCTCATAACCCACAACGCTAGTCGCTGTATGTCATGCTTGTCAGGTGAGCAATTTCGAGTCCCCCTCCCCTGCTTCGTCCTCCCTGTCAGCTGCACAACTACCCGCGGTATGCATCCTCGGTTTGGGCCTCATCGGTGGCTCCATGATGCGCGATCTGCGGGCCCATAACGTCGAATGCTTCGGTTGGAATCGCTCGTCCGCAACGGTCGAGGAAGCCACGAAGGAGGGATTCGACGCCAGTACAGATCTTCAGGCCACGCTCGAACGTGCTGAGGCTAGCCGCGCGCTCATCGTGATCGGCACCCCCATGACAGTCGTCGGCACGATGCTCGACGCCATCAACGAGCACGCCCCCAGCTGTGGCATTACGGATGTGGTCTCCGTGAAGGCGGCCGTCGCCGCCGAGGTCTCCGCTCGCGGGATGGAGGAACGCTTCGTCGGCGCGCACCCAATGGCGGGGTCCGCGCAGGCGGGCTGGTCCGCCACGCTCGAAGGGCTTTTCGACGGCGCCCCCTGGGTCATCACCTACGACCTGGCAGCCGCTGCCGACGTTGCGGGCGAGCCCGCCCCGGAGCGCTGGATTGAGGTCTTTTCGCAGGTCGCCAACTTGGGAGCAGCTCTTGGCAGTCAGCTCATTCCAGCGCTGAGCGACCACCACGATGCCAGTGTCGCCCGCATCTCCCACATGCCCCACCTAGCGGCCTACGCAATTGCCGCCGCCGGTGAAGCCGGTGGCCCCCTGGCCATTTCGCTTGCAGCCGGCTCTTTCCGCGACTGCACCCGCGTCGCCGCCGCTGCTCCTGACATGGTCATGTCCTGGTGTGAGAACAACACCGAACCCGTGCTCACCGCGCTTGACGACGTCATCGAGCGCCTCACCGCCGCGCGCACCCAGTTGGCCACCGAGGGAACCGCTATGGACCTGGCCAAAACCGGTCAGATTGCCCGTGTCCGCTACGAGGCCCGCCCTGCTCACCGCCCGATTTTCCGACTGCGCGTCGGCGAGGGCGGCTGGATCAACCAGTTGAAGTTGGCCGAAAGCGTCGGCGGACAGATAGATGTGTTCTAGTGTGGAACTATGTTTTCCCCCGAGCTGCACACCAGCCTCGCAGGCATCACTGTCGTCAACTTCGCCATTAACGTACCGGGACCACTGGCCGCTCAGCACTTGGGCCAGCTAGGCGCCCGGGTGATTAAGGTCGAGCCACCAACAGGCGATCCGCTCGGCGCCTTCGGCCGCTCCTGGTATGAAGCTATGTCCGCAGGTCACGAGATTATCCAGGCGGATCTGAAGAGCAATGAGGGTCGCGCACAGCTGAGCTCGCTGATCGATGAGGCCGATGTGGTCATCACCTCGGTTCGCCCCTCCGCGCTGGAACGCATGGGGCTGGCGGGCCTCCACGAGCGCCCGAATGGGCCGGTACATATCGACATTGTCGGTGATACCGAAGCTCCAGAAACCCCTGGCCATGACCTGACCTACCAGGCGGAGGCCGGAACCCTCACGCCTCCGGCGATGCCGCCGGTGCTGTTGGGCGACATTCTGGGCGCGCACTTTGCGGTCACCGCTGCCCTTGCCGGGTTGATTAAGCGGGCGGGTGCTGGGGCGGACGTCGTAAAGCAGCCTGGACTGCACTGCCGCATCGGCCTAAAGCAGGCGGGCGAGGCCGGTGCCGCGCCGCTGAAGTACGGCATGACGGCGCCCGGCGGACTACTCGGTGGCGGCCTGTGGACGTACGGCCTCTACCCCAGCGCCGACGGCTACGTGGCCGTGGCAGCGCTGGAGCCGCACTTTGCCGCCGCCCTGACCGAGGCCACTGGCGCGAGCAACCGCGAGGAACTTGCGGATTTCCTCCGCGAGCGCACCAACGCCGAAATCATGCAGCTTGCCAGCGAAAAGGCGCTGCCACTGGCTGCGGTGGAGTAAGAGGGCGACTTAAGGCCGCGTGCCTCGACGTACTCCTGGGCCTGGAGCCTTACGCGGTCAGCCCCGTGGCCTCCGCGGTGAGCTCCACCGAACGCAGTCGGTCAGGAACCTTCAACGACTGATGAGCCACGATCAGCTCATCCGCCGCCGAGTACTCACCGAACTGCGCAATCTGCTCACGCACCTGTGCCACCGTGCCGACTGCCGTATGACGGAACATATTCTGCACCTGGCGCCCCTGCGGGGTATCCATCAGAATCTCTGCCTCATCGTCGGTGAGGTGGTGACCACCGCGGCTGAGGAACCGCCTGACCATGTTCCTGCGGGTAGCGAAGTACTGCTGCTGCGCATCCTCTTCGCTTTCCGACGCAATCACGTTCATGGCCGCAAAAGCGTACGGCTTATCCAGCTGCTCAGAAGGCTGGAACTGCTCGCGGTAGACCGCGATGGCATCGCGAAGCGCGTCCGGCGCGAAGTGCGAAGCAAACGCGTACGGCAAGCCGAGCGCCGCCGCGAGCTGAGCACCAAAGAGCGAGGAGCCCAGGATGTACAGCGGCACGTGGGTGCCGCGGCCCGGAATCGCGTTGATGCCCTTAATCAGCGACTCGTCGGAGAGGTAACCGCGCAGCTCCTGCACATCCTGCGGGAAGGAATCAGAAGAGCGCGGGTCACGACGCAGCGCACGCATAGTGGCCTGGTCAGTGCCCGGAGCGCGGCCAAGCCCCAGCTCGATGCGATTCGGGTACAGGTTCGCGAGCGTGCCGAACTGCTCCGCGACCGTCAGCGGTGCATGATTTGGCAGCATGACGCCGCCGGAGCCGAGGGTGATGCTCTCGGTTTTTGCAGCCACGGCTGCGATAAGAACTGCCGGCGACGAGGACGCGATGGAGTTCATATTGTGGTGCTCAGCGTACCAAATACGCTTATAACCAGCCTTTTCCGCTGTCTGCGCCAAATCGATGGAGCCCTGTAGGGCGTCGGCGTGGGACTGCCCCGAGGCTACGGTAGCGAGGTCAAGAATGGACTCAGTACGAATCATGGTTCCACAGTCTAGACCGTTAGTCGGATATTGCGAGTTTGAGATGCTTCGAATACTGAGGCGCTGGGTTTTGGGGTTTGGGGATTCGGGTGCGGGTGGCTCGTGGGTGGCTCATGGGTGGCTCGTGGGTGGATCGTGGGCGGCTTGCGGGCGTGGGTGGCTCATGGGTGGTATTCACTCATCGATGAGGTATTCACATATCGATGAGCTATAGCCTGGCCACAAGTGAATAGCTCATCGATATGAGCGCAGGCAGAGCCAATACCGCGCCCATAAGTACCGGAAAACCATCGATAAGTCAGGCAGACAAAAAGACCCGCACCTTATCGGCGCGGGTCTGCATTGTGCGCCCGAAGGGATTCGAACCCCTAACCTTCTGATCCGTAGTCAGATGCTCTATCCGTTGAGCTACGGGCGCATTTTGTTGTTATTCAGCGACTCTGGGGTAATCCCCTCGGCCCCTGCAACGAATAGATACTTTACTCATCCTGCTAAGTTTTACAAAATCGCCTGTTCAAGCAACCTTTTCGGCACTTATTCAAGTACATATTCGTTGCACATTAACAACAGGTTTCGTAGCGGTTACCCCGGCCTATCCGAACAGGACCGACCGAGGTACCCCTGACCGAGGTAACGAAGAAACCGAGGAACTACTCGCCGCGGACCCAGCGGACAGCGTTGCCAAAGATGTCCTGCTCACCAATACCCGGAATGTTGCGCATCAAGCCCTCGCGGAAACGCTCAGGGTGACCCATCTTGCCCAGAATCCTGCCGTCAGCACTGACAATGCCCTCAATGGCGTAGGAGGAACCGTTCGGGTTGGCTGGCGCTGTCATCGTCGGCACGCCCTCGGCATCGCCGTCGGCATCGACGTACTGGAAAGCGACCTGACCGGCCTCGAACAGGCGGCGAGCCTCGTCCTCGGAAACCACGAAACGGCCCTCACCGTGAGAAACCGGCATGAGGTGGGTCTGGCCTGGCTCGAAACCGCGCAGCCACGGGGAATTCACGGTCGCGACGCGAGTGGTGGCGATGCGGGACACGTGACGCAGCTGGCGGTTGTGGGCCAGGGTCGGCGAGTCCTCGCGGAGCTGCGCAGGGTCGCCGTACGGCAGGAAGCCGGACTTGACCAGCGCCTGGAAACCGTTACAAATACCGAGCACAAGACCGTTGTCGGCCACGAACTCCTTGACGGCGGCTGCGACATCGTCGGAACGCAGGAACGCGGCGATGAACTTGGCGGATCCGTCCGGCTCATCACCCAGGGAGAAGCCACCGGAGAATGCCAGGATGTCGGAGTCCTGAAGCTTCTCGATGAACGCCTTCGTGTCCTCCGCCAGCATTGCCGGGGTCAGGTTGCGGATTACGTGGAACTCGTAGGTAGCGCCCGCCGCGACGAATGCCTCGGCCATGTCGTACTCGGAGTTGGTACCCGGGAAGACCGGCAGCAACACGTGGACATCCTTCTTGCCCGGGCTTTGCAGGTCGGTCTTGGTCTCGTTGACCTGGTTAGCGAACTCCGGCAGGGCCTCGCCCTCGTAGTCATTGAGCGGGAAGACCTCACGGTAACCGGACTCCATTGCCTCCAGAGCCTCGGCGACAGTGAAGGACTCCTCACCGAAGCGCAGCGTGCCCGACTCGTCGGTGGCACCGATCTTCACAGCATCCTCAACAGCGCCCTCAACATCCTGACCAGCCGGAACAGCCACAACGATGGAGCCCAGCGGAGCCTCCGGAAGGGATGCCTCCAGGCCCACGCCATTGCCCACAGCCATATTGACCAGGGTCGCAGCCAGATCCGCATTGGTAACAGCCGAGGCCGCAGCCGGGCGCAGCTCGCGCACAGCAGCAAATAGTTCGTTGAGCTGCTCGTAGTTCGGTTCCCCGGACTCGAGCGGCTTGTGCGCAAACAGGTAGAGGTCGAAGTTACCTGCCGGGATTGCAGCGGATACGGCGTCGGTCTCGTCCATCGCGGCAACTGCGAAGGTCACCAGGGTCGCCGGCACGTGCAGGTCCTCGCCGTAAGTGCCGGACATGGAGTCCTTACCGCCAATAGCCGCAACCTGAAAGCCATCCTGAGCCTCCAGCAGGCCAAGCAGAGCCTGCGCGACCTCGCCCCACCGCTTCGGATCCTGGTCCAGGCGCTGGAAGTACTCCTGCACACTCAGCCAGGCGCCGCGCGGATCGCCACCGGCCGCTGCGAGCTTAGCTAGTGCCTCCACGACGGAGTAGGAACCCATGAGGTACGGGGACTCGTCGGCAAGCGATGGCGAGTAACCCCAGGTCATGACGGACGCGGTGCTCGTGCCGCCATCGACCGGCAGCGTCTGGATCGACGCCTGCTCGTCGGTCTTCTGCGTCGCACCGCCGTACGGCATGAGCACGGTGGAGCGGCCGACGGTCGAGTCGAACTGCTCGATCATGCCCTCCTGGGAGCCCGCCGTCGCCGCACGCAGCGACTCCAGCACGCTCGCCGGTGCCTGCTTTACGACGCCGCCCTCCGCAGCAACCATCTCGACGTTCTGGGCGCGGTCGGCGCCGTTGGTGTCGATGAACTCACGGGAGAGGTCGAAGACGACCTCGCCGCCCATGAACATGCGCAGCCGACCGGTGTCGGTGATGTCTGCCAGCGCGACGGCCTCGATGTTCTCTTCGGCAGCGGCGGCGATGATGAAGTCGGCGTCCTCCGGGCGCACGACCAGCGCCATGCGCTCCTGAGACTCGGAAATCGCGATTTCGCGGGCATTCAGACCGGCGTACTTCAGCGGCACGCGCTCGAGGTGAATGTCGATGGAGTCAGCCAGCTCACCGACCGCAACGGACACGCCACCTGCACCAAAGTCATTACAGCGGACAATCTTGGTGGCGACGTCCTCGCGGCGGAACAGGCGCTGAATCTTGCGCTCGTTGACCGGGTTACCCTTCTGCACCTCGGCACCGGAACGGCCCAGCGAGTCCTCATCGTGAGCCTTGGACGAGCCAGTCGCACCGCCGACACCGTCACGGCCGGTGCGGCCACCGAGCATGATCACCACATCGCCCGGCGCAGGTTCGAGGCGCTTGACGTTGTCTGCCGGGGCAGCGGCGACGACGGCACCGAGTTCCATTCGCTTAGCGACGTATCCCGGGTGGACCAGCTCGCGCACACCAGTGGTGGCCAGACCGATCTGGTTGCCGTAGGAGGAGTAGCCGGCTGCGGCGCGGGAGGAAATATCGCGCTGCGGCAGCTTGCCCTCGAGGGTCTGCTCGCGCGGAGTGTTGATGTCACCTGCGCCAGATAGACGCATGGCCTGGTAGACCCACGAGCGACCCGACAGCGGGTCGCGGATTGCGCCACCGAGACAGGTCGAGGCACCACCGAATGGCTCGATCTCGGTCGGGTGGTTGTGGGTCTCGTTCTTGAACATGAGGAGCCACTTGCGGTCATCGCCCTCGACGTCGACGTAGACGGAGCAGGCGTTGATTTCTTCGGAGACTTCCTGGTCATCCATGACACCCGTGCGACGCAGTTCGCGGCCCATGATGGTGCCCATGTCCATCAAGGAGCGTGGCTTGTGCGTGCGACCGTTGAGCTCACGCAGCTCGTCGTAGCGACGCAGCGCGCGGTCGAGCTGTGCGGCAAAGCGCGGCTCGTTGTTCTCGATGGAGGTCAGCTCGGTGTTGAAGGTGGTGTGGCGGCAGTGGTCCGACCAGTAGGTATCCAGCGCGGACAGCTCTACCTCGGTCGGGGTGCGGCCCTCGGAGCGGAAGTAATCCTGGATGGTCTTCAGGTCGGCCAGCGACATGGCCATGCCGTCGGCTGCGAGCAGCTCGGCCAGGCCTTCGTCATCCAGCTCGGTGAAGCCCGGGTACTCCTTCAGCGGCTCAATCTCGCCCATGCTCGGACGGCGCAGGACGCTCAGGTTCTTCTCCCCCGATTCGACCGGGTTGATGAGGAAGGAGCGCACGGCGTCATTCACCGGAGCATCGAAAACATACAGCGTTGCCGAGGTGATCTGCGCCTGCGTTTCCGGGCGGAGCAGGCGCAGGGCCTGCTCGGCGGCATCGGCACGCTGGTCGTACTGGCCAGGCAGCGGCTCGACAGCAAGGTAGTTCCCCAGCTCGGCGGGGGCCGGGAGCTCGACCAGCTCGTCGACACGCGAATCAGCAACTACCGACTCACGCAGCGCGACAAGATCCTCCTCCGTCGCATCGAAAGCATCGTAGAGATAGTAGATTGCCACCTCGCCGTCCTGGCCGATCGAGGACAGCAGCGTAGCTTCCTCATTGCGGAACTCGGGCTTACGGCGAACGGCTAGACGGGCGTCCATCAAGGCTCCTATCGAAATACGGGGAGGGCAACCGGGGTCTAAGTCTATTGCAACTGTTCAGGATAGGAAAATGTCCCCCGGTGCGCGAGGCGGCGCGGGGCGGCGCGGGGCGGAAGCGGCGCGGGGCGGAAGCCCCGATTGACCAAGTACAAGGCCAGGCTAATCGGATTCGGCCAGGCAAAGGCTGCGCGGGGGTGTTGGAGGTACGGCCGTGGCGGCTCAGGGAGGTGGTGAGTCGGGCGGCAGGTCCGGGTTGGTGCCTGTTGTTGCACGTTGCTACCTGTTGCTGCGCGTTGCTGAAGCAAGGGAGCTGGTTCGTTGTCTTATCGATGCATAGTTCACCCATCGATTCGCTATAGCCTGGCCACAAGTGAACAGCGCATCGACAAGTGCACACGTAGCACCCACAGCGCGCGCATAAGTGGCGCAAAACCATCGACAGGCCACGAGAAACCATCGATAAGTGACCGAACCCTGGCCACAAGTGAAGGACCGCGCTGCCCCGCCCCGCAATGCCCCGGCTCGCGCTGCACTGCCAGGTAATAAAACAAAAAGACCCGCACCTCCACGGTGCGGGTCTACATGGTGCGCCCGAAGGGATTCGAACCCCTAACCTTCTGATCCGTAGTCAGATGCTCTATCCGTTGAGCTACGGGCGCGTGTGGCGGAGGCGAGAGGATTCGAACCTCCGGCCCGTCGCAAGACAGGCAACTCCTTAGCAGGGAGCCCCATTCGGCCGCTCTGGCACGCCTCCAAAACCACTGGCATCGATCCCGCTTCAGCAAAGCTGTTCGCCATTGCGTGGACGAGACCAAATAACCGCAGCCAATCCTACAGAACACAAGAATTGAAAAGCAAAACACCCGCGGAGCCACCAAATACGGCGCCACAAATAGCGACCACACCTTGGGATTTTGCGGGGATTCTGTACTGCCCAATCCGGGCCATGTTCTACAGTTAGGCCTATGACCAACGATGCATCTTCAGTTCAGCCCAAAACCCGTGCCGACCTCGAGCAGGTTCCGGCCTATGTCCCGGGCAAGGCTGTGCCCGGCGCGCTGAAGATCGCGTCCAATGAAATGACCCAACCGCCACTGCCCTCGGTGGTGGAGGCCATCTCGCAGACCATCGCTGACCCAACCACCAGCCCGAACCGCTACCCGGACATGGGCGCGGTTGACCTGCGCATTAAGCTCGGCGAGCATCTGGGTCTGCCCCTGGAGCAGGTCGCGGTCGGCTGCGGCTCCTCTGCTCTGTGCCTGCAGCTCGTACAGGCCACCTGTGCGGATGGGGATGAGGTCGTGTTCCCGTGGCGCAGCTTCGAGGCCTACCCCATTCTCGCTCGCGTCGCTGGGGCTACTCCGGTGCCGGTGCCGCTGGATGCGCAGGGTCGCAATGATCTTTCGGCAATGGCTGCCGCTATCACCGGCCGCACACGCCTGGTTTTCGTCTGTAATCCCAATAACCCGACGGGCACGACCATCACTCGCGAGGCATTCGCGGAGTTTATGGCGCAGGTTCCGGGCGATGTTGTGGTCGCTCTCGACGAGGCGTACATCGAGCTGGTGGACGAGGCCACTCATGCTGCTACCCCGTTGGCGCATGAGCTGCTGGATACCTACCCCAACCTGGTTGGCCTGCGCACATTCTCCAAGGTCTACGGTTTGGCCGGGCTTCGTGTGGGCTACATGTTCGGCCCGGACAAGCTTGTGGAGGCCGTGAATAAGGTCGCTATCCCCTTCTCCGTAAACACTCTCGCGCAGATTGCCGCGCTCACCTCGCTCGACGCACAGGAAGAGCTCACCGCCCGCATTGCTGAGGTCCGCGCACAGCGCGTCGCCGTCACAGAGGCCATCAACGCCGCCACCGGCCGCGAGACGGTGCTGCCGAACTCGCAGGCCAACTTCATTTGGATTGACGAGGGTCGGATTGCGGATCTCTCTTTGCTTGACGACGTCTCGGTGGCCACCACCACGGATCTCGGTGACTTCTTGGCGCAGCGCAACATTCTCATCCGCTGCTTTGCCGGCGAAGGTGCTCGTATCACCATCACTACTGAGGACGAGACCTCGCAGTTGCTGGCTGCGCTAGGAATTGAGCGCTAACAGCTATCGCTCAGCTAGCAGCTACCGGCGCGGCCGGTGGTCGCGCCACCGCTGCGCTCAATCGCCTTTGCGATGCGGTCAAGCATTTGCTGGCCGGTCTCATAGGTGCCGTCGTCAGGCTGGGCTGCGATAGCTACACCAACGAAGGTGCCCGGCTTCTTGCCCGGCAGATAGCCGAACTGCCGCACAAGGTAGACGCCTTCATCATCGGGACCCCAACCGCCCTTGAAGTGGGCGCCGCGGATGCGTCCGAGGCCGTAGGACTGCTCGTCGGCAATCTGTCCCATGAGGTCAGCGACCTTTGGGCCCGCCTCGATGCACTGCAAATTGGCGCCGAAAATAGCCTGGTCGCGCAAATCCCACTGCGTCTGCCCGAAGACGGTGTATTCCGCACGGATGCGGTCAGTGCCCATGACGGTGCGGGTGTCGTGGCCCTCTCGGAGAATCTCGTCGGTGGTCGCGCCCGCGGTCGCGTCATCGCCCAGGGAGTACCACATGGACTCAGCCGCATCGTTATCGGAAACCGTGATTGCGTCTTCGACCAGGGAATCCACGCCCGATTGGCGCACATAAGCCACCGCAATCGGCACCTTGGAGGTCGACCAGGCCGGACCCGTTTTGAAGTCACCTGTGGCAACCACTTCGGAATCCTTATCCGGCGTTGCCAGAGCGGCGCCGGCCAAACCACCGAGTTCCTTTTGCGCGGATTTCACGGCCTCGACAACTTCGCGAGGCATCTCACCGGGCACAACTTTCCCGTCGGAGGATGCGCCGCCGGGGCCGTCGTCAAGCGGATTGGACAGCGTCGGCGACGGCATGTCCGCCGAATCGGTGCCAATGGTGCAGGCGCTAAGGCCGAGCGTGACGACGGCGGTTGCGGCCAGAGCTACTCGGAGACGTTTAGACAATGTGCACCGTCGCATTCGTACCGCCGGTACAAGTGACAACCTCACCGTTATCGCGGCAGGTCATGCTGTATGTCTTGCCTGTTGTTGGGCTGCTAGCGGTGACAGTACCGTTAAGCTTCTTCGTAAGTTGGTACTGCTCAACGAAGGAATTGCGGACGTTGGTGGCAAACTGACAGGTCGTCGTGTTACCGCCGACATCTTCTGCATATACCAAGTTCAAATCACCCGGATCGCCCGAGCCGGAGCAGTGACGCCAGTTCGATGGCGGCTGGAACCCTTCAGCGCGACGCTTCTGCTCAGCGGTCGACGAGGTGGAGGAACCCTCAGCACTAGCGGACTGAACCGACTGGGACGAGTTGCTGCCAGCCGAATTCACTCCCTTCGAATCGGAGAAGTAGAAGTATGCCATTGCGCCGACGAAGAGAGCGACCGCAACGAGTGCCAGGACAATAACCGCGATGGTCAGTCCCTTGTTGTCATTGCGCGGCGCAGCAGCCGGACCAGCTTGCGGACCTGGAACATAGGGGGCAGGGCGGTATGGTTCAGGCTGCTGGGACTGTGGATACTGCTGCTGCAGATACTGGGTTTGCTGGTTCTGGGGCTGATAGTCCTGCGTTTTCCCCTCAGGCTGCTCCCACTGTGACTCATCCACAGCGCTCCACGCATTTGCCGGCGTATCAGCGGAGGGTTGATCATCTGACGTGCCCGGATTTATGCTCCACTCACCGAACGAGTCGTCCGAGTGGTTGCTCCGATTCGTTGCCATTGTTCGACCTTTTCCCTCAATACCGTCCGCCAGCATGACGCTGGGTTTGTATTACAGCAAGACCGAGCTTACCGGTTTTAGCAATTTGCCCGTATTGTTTCAGGCCACAGTACACGTTGGTCGGAGCAATTAAATTACCTCCGCAAAATTACCTGTGGCAGATTTCGGACACACGAAACCCCCGACCGCATGCGACCGGGGGTTTACGTTCTGCAATTCGCTCTCTATCTGGGGAAGTTTTTACTTATCCCTCAGAGAGAACTGCCGCTAATCGCGACCTCGAACAGTCGTTAGAACGGCCACCACGACGGCTTCGCATTCTTGTTCACGACTACCTTTTCGCCGCCAACGACCCAGTTCGCGGTCGGGTTAAAAGCCGCGCCCAAGTTGGCGTAGCCGCCGTTGTCGAACTCACCTTCATAGCCTGGAGCCCTGTACGTGAAGTCAACGGAGACAGACTTCGAACTGCTGACAGTCGGGTTGTCCTTGAAGACACCGAGGAAGCCGCCCTCCGTCCAAGACAGGCGCACCTGACGATTACCGTTGCGCTCGGTGTTGACGTACTCCCCCTCCTTCAGCGTGTAAATACCGCCACCGAGGATATTGTCCTGCGACTGGCGAGTCACACGAACGAGCTCAAAGTCAGCCGGGATGTTGTGGCCGATTCCCCGCAGTTTGCCTTCGCCATTGACGCCGACGACCTCAATACGGATGGTGACCTCGTCACCCGGTCGGACCTCCTTACCGCGGATAATCTGCGAGTAAACATCAGCAGACCAAATCGGGCCACCGACAGTGCCGAGCTTCACCTTCGGGGCGCTCGAGCCCGGCAGGGTCAGACCAGGCGAATTAAGTCCTGGCGAGTTCAGACTCGGCGAGGGCAGACCCGGGGACTGCGCCATGGCAGGAGCGCCGAAACCGAAGGTCAAGCCAGCTGCGAGGGTAACTGCGGCAATGGCGGTACGGGAGCGACGTCGCGGACGAGAGGCCGCGATGTTCTTGGAGTGCATATTGCGCATGATGGGAAAACTTTCTGTGAAAACCTGAAAACAGGCGCGGTGGAAAAGCTGGAATTACTTAGCGGTTAATGCCCGGCGACGGCAGCCCCGGGGACTGGAAGCCCGGTGACGGCAGGCTCGGCGACTGCAGGCTCGGGGAGCCCAGCGAGCCACCTGGGACATCCGGAATACCCGGAATATCCGGAGCTGGCGCCTCCCGCTTCACAGTGAGCTTCGGCCCCATGTCATGCAGCTTCTCCACCGAATTGCTCGGGTTGAAGTGGATTTCGGTTCCCGTATTCAACGCACCGTCGGCAATTGCGTTCGTGACGCGGTACTTCCACTTGAAACTCACAGTCGACGTGGTCGGGGAGCCCCATGCCTGAAAGATGGTGCCGGCCTTAAACTCCACCGCACCGTTGTTAACGATTTCCAGCCACTTATCCGACTCGTTCGGATTCGCCCACTCATCGTTGCCGACCTTGTACGTCGCCGAGTTGGCCACGTACTGCAGACCATTCGGAATGACATCGGTCATGCGCTGAATGTAGGACTTCGCACCCCAGATGTTGTTGTCCGTGTAAGTCAGAGTAAAGGTCACGACATCGCCAGGCTTGACGACGGCACCCGCGACACCATTGACCTCAACGGATCGCGTCACATTGGAGTTCTTCCAGCTATGCGTCGCGCTGGAGGAACCAGTACCGGTGACTTCACCAATGGCGTCGGTGACAGTCTGAGTGATGGAATCAACGCTCAGCAGGTCCTGAGCATGTGCGGTATTACCGAATCCCGCAAAGGTCATACCTGCAGCTAGAGAGAGTGCAGCAATGCGAGCAATGCTGCGGTTACGTACGGTGCGAGTTGCCATCTGTCACGGGCTCCTTTTAACGATGCGAAGACTTGTGGTCGGAGTAGGCCAAACATGGCGGTTCTCCAGTAGGAATGCACGCGTGATGCATCGGCGTGCGGTTCACTTGGCGATAGTTAATACGACGCCTATCGACGGCGGCAACAAGTAGCCATTTTTCGAACATCGCCCTAAAAATCGAAAACCATGTCGCCACATCAGTCACACCAGTCACATGTCCGCACATGCGTTACAGGTTTGGGCCGGCTGGAATACTTTTAACTATAGAAATACGCACTGCCCTGAAATGGCTGTTCCACACCGCTGCCAAAATTGCCCCCATTTTCCATCCCGCGACAAAACACCCCAGCTTGCCCCCCTGTAACGCTGTTCAGGAGTATCCAAAGAGCCCAATTACATGCCCGTCCGACCACCCCATAACGGGGTTAACCACGAAAGCCCCCCAAAGGTCCGACTATCCGTCGCTGACCTCAGCACATACGCCAACTTTTAAGAGAAATGAAGAAACCCCCGGTAGAAAATCTACCGAGGGTTTCATCTGCGGAAGCAGGGGGATTTGAACCCCCGGAGGTGTGACCCTCGCTGGTTTTCAAGACCAGTGCATTCGGCCGCTCTGCCATACTTCCAACGCCAACATCATAACCGCATACCGCCGTAAGGCAGCAAACGCCCTCATAACACCCCTTGCCAGCACCTTTCGCAAGCCCTTCATCGGAAACCACACCCCAAGCATCCACCTCTACAGACATAACTATTTTTGCTAATTGCAAAAGAGGTTGAAATACCGCGTGCATAACCAGTTTTTGCATTACCTTTGAAGACTATGAAGGCAATCATTCAGACTGATCTTTCCAACCCCCGCGCCCTGGAATGGGCCGATGCTCCGGAACCGACTCTCGAGGATGGGCAGGTGCTGGTCAAGGTCAAAGCCGCTGGCGTAAACCGCGCTGACCTACTGCAGGCCGCTGGCCACTACCCGCCACCGAAAGGCGTGACCGACACCCTCGGCCTGGAGTGCGCGGGTGTCATTGAAGAGGTCAAGGGGGACTCCCAGGGCTGGAAAGTCGGCGACGAGGTCTGCTGCCTTCTCTCCGGTGGCGCTTACGCCGAAAAGGTCGCAGTCCCGGCCGGCCAGATTCTCCCCCTGCCACATGGCTACTCCTTCACCGAGGCCGCATCCATCGTCGAGGTTGCCTGCACGGTGTTCTCGAATGTCGTGATGATTGCCGGCCTCAAGGAAGGCGACCTACTGCTGGTCCACGGTGGCGCGGGTGGCATCGGCACTTTCGCTATTCAGATGGCCAAGCGGCTCGGTGCTCGCGTCGCAGTCACCGCCGGTTCGGCGGAGAAGCTGGCTAAGTGCAAGGAGCTCGGCGCCGACATCCTCATCAATTACAAGGAAGAGGACTTCGAGGAGATCGTTGCAGCTGAGGGTGGCGCCAATGTCATTCTGGACATCATGGGCGCAAAGTACCTCGACCGAAACGTCAAGGCCCTGGCGAAGGACGGCCACCTGGTCATCATCGGCATGCAGGGAGGCGTTAAGGGCGAGCTCAACATCGGCCGCCTGCTGAGCAAGCGCGGCTCCATCACCGCCACCGGCCTGCGCTACCGCGATCTCGCTGACAAGGCTCGCATCGTCAACGCCACAGAGGACACCATCTGGCCAATGCTTGCCGACGGCACCGTCACCCCTCAAATTCATGAGGTCATGGATATGCGCGACGCAGCCAAGGCCCACGAGCTGCTCGACAGCGGCGCGGTCAGCGGCAAGATTGTGCTGACCGTCTAGTTAGCTGACTACCTAGCTAACCGAGCGAGGCAACTGCGCGCACGAGCTGGTCAATATCGTGCGGCGTATTGAACGGCTGGAGGCCAACTCCCACGGCGCCTCCAGCCTCATCGATGCCCATGGCCTCCAGCAGTGGTGATTCATATGCATCAACAATGCTGGTCACGAGGCCATTATCCAGCAGCCTGTCCACAACCACCTTCGCCGACACCCCATCGACGAGGAAGCTAACGCGCGGAATGTGCTGTGCCCGCGACACACTCGCGAAAGAATCATCTTCGGTATCCATGCCGATGATGTACACCCGCGGCAGGGTCATCAACGCCGCAATCAGGCGTTCCGACAACGTCGTCAAGTAGCGAGAAACCTGCGGCATCGCCGTTTCAATGCGATGCCTACGTGACCCCCTCGCCGTGCTATCCAGCGATGCCAGGTGCAGCACCGATTCCGACACTCCGCCGAGCAATGCCGGCGACACCGGGGAAACCTCGATCCGCTCGACGCCGCGCACATTCGGCACATAGCTTAACGACGTCATGCGCTCGAACATCTCGGGATCCTTGAACACCAATGCTGCGACCTCAGGCCCGCCCAGCACGGAGGCATCAACCAGCATGATGTCGGCGCCCAGCTTGCTCATCGACACATCGCGGTAGGCGACAATATCCGAGGCATCAACCAAAACCCAGGCGTTGGAGTACTCATGCACCCGCCGAGAAATGTCAGCTACCGGGGCAATGGTGCCAATGAACGGATCCGCGGCCGGGACGACAACGAGGCGAGTGTGCTCGTCTACGAGCTCGTCGAACTGCCAGGACGGCAACGTACCCGAGGACAAGTCAGCCTCAGCAATGCGGACTTGAGCTCCGTAGAGATTGGCTGCTCGGCGTAGTGGTGCGTGTACGACCTGCGAACCAATGCGAGAAATCACCAGGTTAGAGCCGAGCGTCAAGCGTCGACTCATTGCGGACGTGAACTGCTCCATGAGCACCTCACGCGAAGATCCCAACACCACGCCGGCGACCGGGCCGCCAGTGAGGTCGGCAAAAGCCCGGCGCGCACTGGCGGTTAGTTCCGCTGCAGCGGGAACGCCCGAGCTGCGCGACTGGCCATGAGCCCCCGCCCCAGTCTCACCAGGAAGGGACTTCTGCGCATTGCGAAATGCAGAAATCATCGCGGCCTGGACACGCTCGGGTACCTGGGTGCGTTGACCCGCATTGAGGTATGCCCAACCGTCGGAAAGCGACGAGTAAGCACCCCTGGTTGTCGGCACATCGAAGGCCATGAAAACCCTTTCCCGGTTTCGAATTCAAGCTGCGATATCTATTTCAGAGTTAACTGTGCAATCACCCACGAATCGAGCATCCATGCCCCGAACCGTGTATCGATTGCACATCTTAGTTGGAGCCAATTCTATCGGAGCAACCCCATATAGGATAATCTTTATCCCTTTTTAGCAGTTGCTTAAAATTGGCCGAACTTTTCTTGCCTGTAGCCATGCGCAAGCACTCCCGATGCGTGAACCATATGCACCAGCTGCATGCCATAAAGCAGTTACAGCGGCGATTGTATGTAAGTTTTCCAGGGTCACATAACCAGTCGCATAACCAACCGTGGAAACAGCCTCAGAAGCACCACGTCACCACCAATGACGACCACCCCACGCGACGGTTGTTCGCCGTCACGACGTGGAATAATGGCTCGCCCGGTGCCGTCGGTATTCAATCTAAACCGCCCTAGCTAGTAGTTTGGAGACGTGACTAACGCAGAAAATGATCGCCAATCCGCAGCTGCAGCCGACCAGCCGGCCAATACTGTGCGCAATGGCTCCGCTATCCGCACGGAGGAAACTCTCCGTCGCAACATTGCGCGCATAACTGACGCAACAGGCGAGGCACCGGCTTTCAAGTCGCGTTCCCGCACCATGGGCGCTGCCTGGCGGGATCTAGCTATCGGCTTCGGCCAGCGCGAGCTGTGGCTGCAGCTGGGCTGGCAGGACATCAAGCAGCGCTACCGCCGCTCCACGCTTGGCCCACTGTGGATCACCATTGCCACCGGCGCCATGGCCCTCGCTCTCGGCCTGCTGTACTCGCTGCTGTTCCAGCAGGAGCTGGCGTTCTTCCTGCCACACGTGACCGTTGGCCTGATCATCTGGGGATTCATCTCCGGCTGCGTGCGCGAGGGCGCAACCGTCTTCATTGAAAACGAAGGCCTGATCAAACAGTTGCCCAGTGCGCTGAGTGTTCACGTCTACAGGCTGGTATGGCGGCAGCTGCTCTTCCTGGCCCACAACATGGTGATCTGGCTGATCCTCGTGCTGGTCTTCCGGCCGGATTTGGGCTGGAACTTCTTCCTGGTCATCCCCGCGATGGCGCTGCTGGTGGTCAACGGCGTGTGGGTGACGATGTTCTTCGGCATCATCGCTACGCGCTACCGCGACGTGGCACCACTGCTGGATTCCCTAATTCAGCTGGTGTTTTACATGACTCCGATTGTGTGGACCACCAAGACGCTGGAGGAACAGGGCGGTGCCGTCGCCGAACGCGCACGCATCGCAGAGATCAACCCGCTGTTCCACTACCTGGAAATCATCCGCGCCCCATTGACCGGCGAGCCGGTGGATACCTACCACTGGTGGATAGTCCTCGCCTGCACCGCAGTCGGCCTGCTGCTGGCACTCGGGGCCATGCGCCTGTGGCGCTCCCGCGTGAGCTACTGGGTTTAGGCCGCAAGGGCCGTCGTAAAGCGAATAGAACTAGCAAGGGATAAGCATGGTCAGCATTGATACTTACAACGCGTGCGTTGACTTCCCCATTTTCGACGCCAAATCGCGGTCGATGAAGAAGGCGTTCCTCGGCGCCGCGGGTGGTGCGATTGGCCGCAATGACTCCAATGTCGTGGTCATTGAAGCGCTGAAGGACATCAACATTCACCTGCGCGAGGGCGACCGCGTCGGCCTGGTAGGTCACAACGGCGCGGGTAAGTCCACGCTGCTGCGACTGCTGTCGGGCATCTATGAGCCCACGCGCGGTGCCGCCGATGTGCGCGGCCGTGTGGCTCCGGTGTTCGACCTCGGTGTCGGCATGGACCCGGAGATCTCAGGCCTGGAAAACATCATCATCCGCGGTCTGTTCCTGGGGCAGACGCGCAAGCAGATGAAATCCAAGCTCGACGAAATCGCAGAGTTCACCGAACTCGGCGACTACCTGCACATGCCACTGCGCACCTACTCCACCGGTATGCGCGTGCGACTGGCGCTCGGCGTGGTCACGTCCATTGAGCCGGAGATTTTGCTTCTCGACGAAGGCATCGGAGCCGTCGACGCCGCATTCATGGCGAAGGCCCGGACGAAGTTGACCGAATTGGTCGACCGCTCCGGTCTGCTGGTGTTTGCGTCGCACTCGAATGAGTTCCTGGCGCAGCTGTGCGACACGGCGCTGTGGATTGATCACGGTACGGTTCGACAGGCAGGGCTTGTCGACGAAGTGGTCGAAGCCTACGAAGGTAAAGAGGCCGCCGACCAGGTGCGCCGCGTGCTCGCGCAGCGACGGTAGTAGCTTCGCGGGGAGTCCGGGCGCGGTTCCCCCCATCGTGGCCGAGCGAGCGGCTCGCGGGCAGCCGGCCGGCGGCTGGCGGGCGGCACGGATGCTTGGAATTGCCCACCCGGAGCAACATGGCAAGATAGACAGCAATAAAAACAGTAATAAACGGTACTTCCCCCGATGGAGAACGAAGTGAGCGAAAACTCGGCTGACCACCCAAAGCACGATGAAGCAGCAACGGCCGCAATCGTGGTGACTCACAACCGCATCGAGGACCTGCGTCAATCGCTTCCCATCGTTGCCAGCCAGACCCACATGCCGAAGTGGCTCATCATCGTCGACAACGGCAACGACCCGAAGGTCAAGGAACTCGCCGAGCAGGTGGCGGCGCAGCAGTCGTCGGAAAGCGGATCGGCGCCGGAAATTCACTACCTCGGCTCCAAGACAAACCTGGGCGGCGCTGGTGGTTTCGCACTGGGCATGCTGACCGCGCTGTCGCTGGGCGCGGAGTGGATTTGGTGCGCCGATGATGACGGGCGCCCGGAGGACTCCTACGTGCTGAAGGCGCTGCACAGCTGCGCGCGACGTCACCAGCTCGACGCTGTCTCGCCGGTGGTCTGCGATATTAAGGCTCCGAACAAGCTGGCATTCCCCCTGCGCCGCGGGCTGGTGTGGCGTCGTCATCGCGAGGAGCTTTTCGAAAGCGGAATCAACCCCAAACTCCCGGCAGTGAACGACTCTGAGGGGCGGAGATGGTTCACCAATTTCGCAGATCAGAAGGCTGCGACCGGACTCGAACTGCCTAGCGACCTCGAAACCATCGACGGCAACCACGACCTCCTGCCCGGCATCGCATCCCTGTTTAACGGCGCACTGTTTAGCGCCCGCTCGCTGGAACAGCTCGGCGTTCCCGACTACCGCCTATTCATCCGCGGCGACGAGGTCGAATTCCACCGCCGCCTGGTCCGCTCCGGCCTCCGGTTCGGCACATGCTTGACGACGGCCTACCTGCACCCCTCCGGTTCGGGTGAATTTGTGCCCATTCTCGGCGGCAAAATGCACACGCAGTACCCGACCAATGACTTCAAGCGCTACTTCACCTACCGCAACCGCGGCTACCTGATGAGCCAGCCTGGCATGCGCAAGCTCATGCCACAGGAGTTCCTGCGCTTCGGCTGGTTCTTCCTGGTCCAGCGCCGCGATGTCCGCGGCTTCTACCGCTGGTTCAAGCTACTGAAGCAGGGGCGCAGGGAGAACTTCGAGCGCTTCGATCCAAAGTCGAAGTAGTTCGGGCTGGCGTTGCGGCTGGTGGGGCTGAGGCTGTGGCGCTGGCCTGCATATTTGATCTCGCCCGGGTCGTGTAGTCCGCATTTCGAGTGCTCAGTGCGCAAAAGTGTTACCTAACCCCTGGTTCCCTTCTCCTCCACTGACATATCGATGAGGTATTCACTCATCGATGCGCTACAGCCTGCGCATAAGTGAATAGTCCTACGATAAGTGCGCGGGCCAGGCCAACAGCGTGGCCATAAGTCCTGAAAAGTCATCGACAAGTGGCGGAAAGTTGGCCATAAGTCGCTGGAAATCCGAGCCAGTCCGCTCGAAATCGTTCCAAGTCCGGTGAGCACAATTGCAATAGGTCAGCAGCTGAACTTAGCCTGAGTCGCGCGAGGCCGGTGCATTCTCCAGAAGCTGCAAACGCTGCTTACGCTCCTGGATTCTCGACTCACGGAGCTGCCGATCTTTATACGGGACAGTGGCTTGACGAAAACGCCCAACTCCGGACGAAAATACCAACCCACCTGCCTGAATGCGCTGCCTCTGCCGAATAGCGAACTGTCGCAAGACCTCCACGCAGTCCCCATTAATGACCTGTGACCATTGGAAGCGGAGTACATCTAAGTGGAGGTTTCGCAGACGCTTCTCGCGAGCTTGCTCTTTCAGAAGCACAGTCTCCGTAGCTGCTACCCCGCCACCGGAATACTTAGTCAGCCCATCGAACTCAATGATCAAATTCAGATGAGGCACATAAAAATCGACGCGCCCAATGAATCCTTCACTGTCATAGAACTCGACTTGCTGCATGAGCACGCATTTTTCGTCGTAAAGCGTGGCAATTCCTGAGTCGATTATGCATTTCTTTGTGATTGACTCACCGATGGTTTCGCTGTGTGCGCTGGCAGTTCGAAGTAGCTCGCGGGCGCGGCGGGTACCCGGCGAACGTGGGTAATTTGTGAGGACAGTGTGCAGTTCTTCGAGGTCACACCACTGTCGCAGTGCGGTGTCAACGATGATTGGCCCGTTTTCGGACTCGGCGGTGCGGCAGATATCGATGACGGTTTTCGGCACATCTGTAACGCAGCGCCCACCAATGCGAACGATGTCTTGTTCGAGGATTCTGCCACCGACATGGCGCAATCCGCCGCCAGGTCGGCGCAGGCCGGAATTGGCAAGCGCGATTGTGGCATTTCGAACAAGCAACGGGATGCCATGCAACGCAGCGGCTGCTTCGCCCGTAATGATTGTCCCGGAACCTGGCTTGACCAGTGCCTTTATCTGCAGTTGAAAACGTTCGAATGCTGACAGCGCATTCCAGCGAGAGCACTCGATGTAGGTGCCGTGCGCCAGTCTGAGCAGGGATCTATCTCGAATATTTGTGCTTTCGACGTGGCCGTGCAGATTATCCAGCTGTGACGTGGCACTGACGTATTCACAAGGATGCTTGATTTGCTTCTGCGCAGCCGCATGGATGAGGCCATCGGAATCGTAAGTCCAGGTAGGCATTGGTTTGGACACACTCCCCGCGGTCGGCTACAGGAATTCACACATTGGAATTAGTGCCTTCATTTATGGCCGACTCCGTGAATATTGGCAGAAGAAAAGCCGCCGAATTGCCCTTATCTGTGGACAATTTGGCGGCTGTGGATAACTAGCTGCGGACACCCAGCTGTCGCTTACTTAATACTTGGCGCCGTCCTCAACTGCGAGACCGAACGGAATGCCGGTGTCTGACGGCCAGTACTTCTCGTCAGCTGAGAAGCTAATCGTTGCCCTTTCCCCATCGCTGTGGCGATTTGGGTTAATCACGACATGGCCGATAGTGCGTGTCTCAGTTTCATTACTTCCTGCAAGCGTTGCTGTCACTTCAGTTGGCTGGTCGAGAACCAAAATCGCAAAGTGTCGATCGTCGGCAAGATGGGGGTTCGGATCCTCACGCTGCTGATAAGCGAGAACCTCGGCTCGATTCTGGAAAACCTTCACAGTACCGGTTACGGTCTGCTGGCCGCTGGTCCCGTTGCTCGACCCCAGCGAACTAGAATCCGAAGCCCCAGACTGCGAACCCGAACCAGACCCCGACCCCGAAGCCGACCGCCCCGCCGTCGGATTCGGGCCGCCGTTGCCACCGTTACCACCATCAGCGCCAGCACCATTCGAGCCCGAGCCCGAGCTCGGCGCGCAGTCATTACCAGCAGCAATGGCCTCGACGACATCCAGGTTGTCAGCCGGAATCCAGTTAAACTGTTCGAACTCCCCGGCACCCGGATTCGCAGGCGTTTCCACCAGCTCATTGCCCTGGCGCGTCACCAGCAAATCTTCCTGATCGCGCCCCATCCTCTCTGCAGAAAACGAGAACATACCCGGCTGACCAGTAGCTCGCTGAAGAGCGCGACGTACACCGCCCACAGAAGTCACGCCGTCATGGTAGGAATTCTGAAACTGAATTTCCTGACCATTCTCGTCAACGCCGTAGACACCAATCGCATCAATTTCGGCGCTCATCGCACTTGTGCCATAGTTCAGCACCAGCTCGGGCACGCACCCATCATCAAGATGCACGAGCGCATATTTCATCGCCCCACCAGGACTAACTTCACCGACAAAAGTCTGCAGCGGCGCCGGGTTCGCCAGCACCTGCTTGTACACTACGACGGCCTTCTCCGCCTGCGCCTGCGCCTGCGCATCGCCATTTTCGCTTGACGACGACACACTGCCCTCAGCAGCCGCCGAATCGCCACCTCGATCCCCAGAAACCTGGAGGAAAAGGAACAGAGCCAGCAACAGGATAATCAGCACCAATAGCACCAAAATGGCGATGAGCTGCTTGCGGGTTTTGCCACCTGAGCTAGTCGAAGGCGTGGGTGTGTGCGTGGTCATGATTGAAGAACTACTCGCCCTGGAAGAACTTTTCCCAGTTGTCTTCGCTGGTCAAAGATGGCACGGCGGCACGCCACTGCTTCGCAAGGTCGTCCCACTTGGAGGACAGTTCGCGCATGAGGCTGATGGTCTCGGCGCGCATGGACTTTTCCTTATCCAGGTCGCGGACCAGGTGACGCACACCGTTCTGGGAGGCATCGGTGACCCAAACATCGTCGAAGGTGGAAATGTGCCACCAGAAGGAGTCCTCGAAGGCCACAGCCACCGGCCCCGGGCGCTTCTTACCCATCTGGGTGTACGCAAGCCGCTTGGCCATCGTCTTGTTTTCGCTGGAGATCTCGTGTGACGGCGGGCGAACTGGGGTCAGACCACCCGGCATCTCGTGCATCGGCAGCAGCTCGGTCTCCGGGAAGTTCTTTCGACCAGCAGAAATGCGAGCGAAGTCGCCCTGCGATGCGTTCTTCAGCACCTCCGGGCCACGCAGCAGGTCACGAACAGCTTCCATCTGCGTCCAGGCCAGGCCGTAGCGCATGGAGACCAGGTTCGAGAGGATTCGTCGTGAAGCGACGTTGACCATGTCCTTTGCGGTGACATCGCCGTGCATGGTGGCGGCGATGAGGGAGTTGCGCAGGCCGAAGTACTGGGCGGCGTTTTCGATGTCCTTCCAGTAGAAATCGGCGTGCCAGACGGCGGCGCCCGGAATGGTGTCAGTCGGGTAGCCGGCCTTGGCGGCGCGGAAACCGTAGTCGATGTCGTCGTACTGGAAGAACAGCGGCAGCGCCAGGCCAATCTTCTTAATGACCTCGGACGGCACCAGGCAGGTCCACCAGGCGTTGTAGTCAACGCCCAGGCGACGCAGCTGGTGGTACTTGCGCACGTCCACGTCGGCGTAACCGAACTTGGGGTCGTTCTCCTCGACGGTCAGCGCCTTCCAGTTGTAGGTCTCGCCGGTGCGGAAGAGGCTGGTCGGGTTGAACAGGAAGAGCATCTGCGCGCCGAGCAGCATCGGCTTTTCCGCGCATACGGCCAGGGCGGATAGGCGCAAGGTGGTTTCGGGCTCGGGGCGGATGTCGTCGTCGGTAAGCAGAACCATGCAGTCGCCCGCAGCGGTGGCGTCGCGCATGCCGCGGGAGAAACCGCCGGCGCCGCCGAGGTTCGGCTGGTGGACAACGTTCAGACGCTCGCCGAGGATCTCCTTGGCCTGGATGAAGTCGGCTTCGTCGGCCGGGTGCTGTTCGCCCTGGTCAACGACGCGGATGGTGCGAACGCGCTCAAGGGCTGGCAGGTCCTCTGCCAGCGTGGCGACGGTTCGAGCACAGTCAACCGGCCGGTTGTAGGAACAAATGACCAGGTCAGTCGGAATATCGCGCTTGATAGCCGACTTGGGCACAACATAGCGGACATCGGAAATCTTTGCGCCTGCGTCCTCGGTGTCGAAGCGCAAGTGAATGGCACCGCCATCGGCGAAGCGGTCCAGCGGGACGGTCAGGCGCACCTCTTCATTGGCAGAACCTGACATCGGCGAGTGCTCACCGGTCCAGTTGCCGTCGGCATCCGAGCCGCCCGCTGCCCAGGAGTCCTCCAAGCGGAGGTGGCCCCCAATATCTTCGGTGTAGGCCAGCACACGCGCGGAACCGACCACGCGCGCACGGATTTCGACCTGCTTAATTGAGGTCCAGCGCTGCCAGTAAGAGGCTCTGAAGCGACCGAAGTAGGTGTCAGTGCGCACTACGGTGTGGCGACCGAGCGTGATCGAGTTACGGGTGGCCTGCACCGAGCTGTCGTAGGCGCCAACGCCTTCGACTCGGTAGTACAAATCCGGCTCCACCCAGTCTGCGGGCGGAGCAAACAGCACGCGCTGAATAGTCAGCATGTCAACATCGGTTTCGGCGGTCAGCTGAGTGGATTCCTTATTAGAAGCAGTCGAAGTCACGTCCCCCAGCGTATCGCGCTATTTCACACGGAAGATGAATACACGCTGAATGATGAAGTTAATTACCGTCGCAACGCCCTGCGCGACAACGAATGCGCCGAACTGTGCCCACTGCGCGTTCCAGTCCCAGGATTCGACGAGCCAGGGCTGCAACACGTTGAAGATACCGACCTGCGTGGCGTAAGTAATCAGGTACAGCACCGCAACTGCCAGCACCTTCTTCGCCGAGGACTTCGACTTGAAGGTCCAGCGGCTGTTAATGATGTACGCCGTAATCGTGCCGAAAACCCAGCCGACCGTCTTGCCCCAGAAGTTGGTCGCCCCGAAGGCGTTGAGCATGATGAACGTCAGGCCGAAGTCCACCACCGCCGCGATGACGCCGGAGATGATAAAGCGCATCATCTGCACTTTCAGTCCGTGCTCGTCCTTGGTCTCCGTCGCCATTGGCACTGCGGCCGAGTCCTCTACGACAAAACCGTTTTCGTGGGAGCCGTTTCCGAGCTTGCCGTTGTCGCGGTTCGGGTTTTCATTTGCTGTTTCATTCGCTGACACGCCTAGGAATTCTAGGCCACCGGCCAGCTAACAAACAGCCAGCGCGAACATAAACAGGCAATAAAGAGGAGAAAAGAACTAACGCCGCAGCGCCTCACGCAGCAGATCCAGCCGCTCCACCGGCGAGAGCGCATCCTCCCCAGCTAGCCCCAGCGCGCTCATCTCCGCCCAGCTAGCCGCTGCCAATTCCTCCACGTCCTCGCCGGATAGCGGGATGCCCTCGTCGCTCTCCCAGCCGAGGCGCTCCATGACATGCGCCGCCACATCATGCCGCAGTTCATCCGAGGTCAACGCCGCCAAGCACAGCAGCTCCACCAACGCCGCATCGTGCCCGGCCGGGTCTTTCTCAGCGTCTTCTATAGGCAATGCGCGCAATCGCTTAACGACGCTCTCCCCCGCCTCCCCGGTCAATTCCAGCGCGGTTGATTCCGACCTCTGCAGGTCCAGAGCCTGTAACAGGGGCACGAATTCAAACACCCCCGACCGCTCGATGATGTCCACCACATCAGCACGAGCGGTGGCCAACGTATTTTGAATAGAGTCCCGTCCGGTCAATTCCCTATTGATTGCGGCAATATCTACCGGCTCCTCCGCGTCCACATCCCCCAGTGCGCGGATTGAACCCGAGCCACCGATACACAGGGCATCCGGGGTGGCCTCATCGCGGGCAAAAGCTTCTCTGACCTGCAAGGTATGTTCCCACAGGCCCCACTGCCAGATAAGGGTATCGCCGGGACTTTGCAGCACTTCGGCAACTGTGGTGGACAGGGGAACATCGACGACTCCGACCGCTGCGGGTCTGCCGCCAGTCACCAGCTGCGCCGCAGACTCCACCGCAGAGCCGGGCAAATGGAACTTCGTCGGCACGCTTTCCTCGCCCCACCCAAAGATGACCGCTAACACGCGGGACAGGCTTCGCAGATCCATCTGGTCATTGACCCCGAAGACGCGGTGGGCACTGCACGGTTCTTCCTCTAAAGAGGCACCGATAATGAGCGTGGCCGGTTCCGTGGCCACGCGAACGCCCGGGAAGGCGACTACGTTATCGGTCTGTGCTGCCATACCTCACAGCGTACGCAGGAAAAACAATGTGGCCTGGATAGCAAAAACTCGCTACAATGCGCGCGTTTTTACCAGTGGAATCTGGCGCGGCTCCGCGCCCCACGGCTCTACCAAGTACTTGCGACGCAGGCGCTGCGACTCCACCGCGGTCCACTGCGCCACCAGCTCTTCTACCCCGCGGGCAAGCCCCAGCACCGGCCCTGCGACTTTTTCGCCAACATGCGGAAAATCAATAACCTCCACGTCGTTGACCTTGGGAAACCGCGGCTCCGTCAGATTTCCCTTGCCGGGCTTGGCCTTCTCTTCCTTCGCGGCAGCGCGCAGCTGCCCGATGTGGTCACGAATGCCGGCCACGGATGCCGGCAGGTCAATCACCGTGGCCCCCGCCTGCTCAATCGCTTGCGATAGCAAGTCCGCACCCTCAGCACCCTCAGCGCTCTCTGCCGCAGCGTCACCGTCACCATCGCCCGCGGTCACAGACGCAACAAAGCAACCGGTGAGCAGATTGGTGGCGGTCTCCAGGGCTCCGTCGTCAAGCGGATCCACCAGCCATGCACCCGACAACCTCTCGCCTGCAAAGGACGGCGAGAGCTCCACATGCCAAATGACAACGGGCGATGTGGAACTACATACGGCAAGGGTCTGCGGAGTAGCAGCAGGCGTGGAAGTCATGAGGTTGATGGTATCGCGAGTGACGGATCCCACGCGGGGTAGCCTGTATCGCATGTTCGACTTTTTCAAGAAGAAGCCGCGTGAAACCATCAACATGGCCGCCGAGTACACCAACACCCCGCTGTCGAACCAGATGGTCATGCTGTTCGCCGAGGAACTGCCCATCCTCGACAGCAAGGAACGCGCACAGGTCTACCGCGCACTCGAGGCGTACGACGGCCCGCAGATCACCTCGCAGGAAATGCTGCCGGAAGAGATCCGAAAAATTATGGATCTATAGCCTCTTCGTACATTTCGTTCGCTTTCCGACGGCCCGTGCGCAGCCTCAAGCGTGACCAACACCTCGGAGCGTCACGGGCGACGGAGCCGGTGCAAAGGGGTAGCCTAGCCTTGATGTCCACTAACACTAACGGCAAGTCCAGCACCGATGCTTCGAACGGTGCCTACGGAGCCGTACACACAGAAGCCAGGACCCTGACCGGTTGGGGTCGTACCGCCCCCGCTAAGTCCCAGGTGCTGTCGACGCCGGACTTGGATGAAATCGTTAACGCCGTCAAGGCTGTCGCAGACCAGAACTCCGACAAGCCTGACCACCTGCGCCGCGGTGTAATTGCCCGCGGTATGGGCCGCTCTTACGGCGACCCCGCCCAGAACTCGGGCGGTCTTGTCATCGACATGCAGAAGCTCAACAAGATTCACTCCATTGATCAGGAGTCGGCGATTGTTGATGTCGACGGCGGTGTCACGCTGGACCAGCTGATGAAGGCCGCGCTGCCCTACGGCCTGTGGGTGCCGGTACTGCCGGGTACTCGCCAGGTCACCATCGGTGGTGCCATTGGCCCGGACATTCACGGTAAAAACCACCACTCCGCAGGTTCCTTCGGCAACCATGTGCTGTCGATGGAGCTGCTGGTCGCCGACGGTCGTATTCTGCATCTCGAGCCGGAGGGCTCCGCAGATGACCCGGACGGCAAGCTGTTCTGGGCAACTGTCGGCGGCATGGGCCTGACCGGCATTATTGTCCGCGCTCGGATCAAGATGACCAAGACCGAGACGGCGTACTTCATCGCCGATGGCGACATGACCCACACTCTGGACGAAACCATCGAGTTCCACTCCGATGGCTCCGAGGAGAACTTCACTTACTCCTCCGCGTGGTTCGATGCCATCTCGCCGGAGCCGAAGCTGGGACGCGCCGCAATCTCCCGCGGTTCGCTGGCAACCCTGGCTCAGCTGGAGGAATACGCCCCGAAGCTGGCCAAGGACCCGCTGAAGTTCAACGCTCCGCAGCTGGTGACCGTGCCGGATATCTTCCCGTCCTTCACCATGAACAAGCTGACTATGATCAGCATTGGTGAGCTGTGGTGGCTGAAGTCCGGTACCTACCGGAACCAGGTGCAGAACCTCACGCAGTTCTACCAGCCGCTGGATCTCATCGGTGAGTGGAACCGCGGCTATGGCTCCAAGGGCTTCCTGCAGTACCAGTTCGTTGTTCCGCGCGAGGCCGTCGAGCCGTTCAAGGAGATTGTCCGCGATATCCAGCGCTCCGGCCACTACTCGGCGCTGAATGTGTTCAAGCTGTTCGGCGAGGGTAATCGCGCTCCGCTGTCTTACCCGATGCCGGGTTGGAACGTCTGCGTGGATTTCCCGATTAAGCCGGGTCTCGGCCAGTTCCTGGACGACCTCGACCGCCGCGTCATGGAGTTCGGCGGCCGCCTCTACCTGGCC
Organism: Corynebacterium sp. 239_CJEI; assembly: GCF_001055995.1. Classification (NCBI taxonomy): domain Bacteria; kingdom Bacillati; phylum Actinomycetota; class Actinomycetes; order Mycobacteriales; family Corynebacteriaceae; genus Corynebacterium; species Corynebacterium sp. 239_CJEI. Next base: position 52,528 of record NZ_JVOW01000031.1, read on the forward strand.
AAGGAATCGCGCACTTCCGCCGCTAACTTCCACCAGATGTACCCCGAGATGCAGAGCTGGCTGGACACCCGCAACGAGATCGACCCGCACGGTGTCTTCGCCTCTGACATGTCGCGTCGACTGGAACTGCACTAAAAGAACCGAGAGGATTTAAGCCCCAATGATTAATGCTGTAGGCGCTGCCCAGTCCATCCTGCTGCTCGGCGGCACTAGTGAAATCGGCCTGGCTATTACCGCCGAGTTCCTGAAGAAGGGCCCGGCCAAGGTCATCCTGGCTTCCCTGCCCAACGATCCACTGCTCGAGGCCTCCGCTGAGAAGATGAAGGCCGCCGGCGCTTCCGAGGTGGTCACCCTCGACTTCGACGCAACGGACTTCGACTCCCACCCGGAGGTCGTCGAGAAGGCATTTGCCGACGGCGACGTGGATATCTGTATCGTCGCGTTCGGCATGCTTGGCGACGCCGAGGAGCTCTGGCAGAACCAGCGCAAGGCCGTCCTGGCTGCGAACATCAACTACACCGGCGCGGTGTCGATGGGTGTTCTGGTTGGTCAGAAGTTCAAGGCGCAGGGCCACGGCCAGTTCATTGCCATGTCCTCCGTTGCTGGTGAGCGCGTGCGTCGCTCCAACTTTGTCTACGGTTCCACCAAGGCCGGCCTAGATGGTTTCTACCTAAACCTGGGTGAGGCCCTGGAGGAGTACGGCGTCAAGACCCTGGTTATCCGCCCGGGTCAGGTCCGTACCCGTATGTCCGCTGACGTGGACGAGGCGCCACTGACTGTGAATAAGGAAGATGTCGCCAAGCTCGCGGTGAAGTCCGTCGAGGCCGGCAAGACCCTGGTCTGGGCTCCGCCAGCATTCCAGCTGGTGATGATGGTGCTGAAGCACATCCCGCGCCCAATCTTCAAGAAGCTGCCGATTTAAAAGTGGGGTTCGAGGGACTAGATAGAACTCGGCGGGGCTTGACGGGCTGACGTACCCACCTTTAGCTCCGCCGTTCGTCGGAGTCCGGTTCCTGTGCAAAACTTGAGGGCATGGTAGACAAGCAGGCCGAAACCTCGAGCGCTGACACCACGGGTGCCGACAACACTAGCGCCAACACAACGGGCGCACGATCCTATAGTGAGCTGGTTGACGAAGATCGCTATGAGATCTTCAATGATGACCAGCTCTCCCTCAAGGCTGCCTTCCTCTACCTAGTTGCTGCGCTTGTGGGCGGTTCAGTTATCGCTCTGGCGTCCTGGTTTGTGTTCCACCGCCTGTCGCTGCCGGCCTTTGGCGGCTCGCAGCTGACCAGGGCAGTCGCAACAGCGCTGATTGTCATCACGCTGACGCTCACCACCGTCCTGCTGTATTTCTTCGCCACCAAGGGCAAAGACAATCGCCCCCGGTGGCTAACGTGGTTGACATACCTGATGGCTTACATGTCACCGGCCATTCTGGTGGTCTCTGCCGTCGGCCTGCCGCTTGGCTCGACCAGACTGTGGTTAGACGGTCTGTCTGTCGACCAGGAGTTCCGCACTGAGTACCTCACCAGGATGGCCGCGGAGCCTGGCCTGCATGACATGTCGTACATCGACATCCCGTCTTTCTACCCCGCTGGTTGGTTCTTCCTGGGCGGACGCCTGGCCAATATCCTGGGCATTGCCGGCTGGGAGGTTTTCCAGCCCTGGGCGTTGATGACACTCGCCGCTGCTGGCTGTGTTTTGGTTCCGGTGTGGCAACGCCTGAGTGGCTCCCTGCCAGTAGCCACTGGCATTGCGCTGACAACCACGGCCGTCGCCCTGGCCACTGTCGCCGATGAGCCCTACGCCGCAGTCGTTGCTATGGGTCTTCCGGCGATGACCGTGATGGCCTGGCGCGGTCTCACCGGCGCTTGGTCCGCCATGTTTGGCGTACTCGTCTTCCTGGGTATTTCTGCGACTTTCTACACTCTTTACACTGCCGTAGGCGCGCTTATTGTGGTCGTGTTGGCCGTGGTCGCGTGGACGTCGTCAAGCTCGTGGATTCCCGTAGTGCGCCTGATCATTATGGGCGTGGGATCGATGCTGATTGCGGCGACGGTGTGGGGTCCGTACATGCTGGCGGTTGCGACGGGGGCACCGCGCTCGGGCGCGACAGCGACGCATTACCTGCCGCCGGAGGGTGCGCAGCTGCCTTTGCCGATGCTCGCCGCCAGCGTGATCGGTGTGCTGTGTTTCATCGGTGTCGTGCGCATGCTGGTCAGCGCCACAGAGCCGGATGCGCGCGCGCTCGGCTTGGGCACGCTGGTGCTCTATGGCTGGGTAGTGGCCTCGATGGTGGCGACGCTGCTCGGACGCACGCTGCTGGGGTTTCGCCTCACCGCACCGATTACGTTCATGTTGATTGCGGCTGGTGTGGTCGCGCTTGCCGACGCCCGTCTCAACGGCATCGAGAAGTACTGGCCGCAGGCGGCACCAGCTCACATTGCCAAGCGTGTTTCCGCGGTAATGGCGGCAGTCTTGCTGCTGGCGGGCATTGGCTACGCGCAGTCGATTCCGAATAAGTTGCATGGCGCCATCGACTTGGCACATACCGACACCGACGGTAACGGCGAGCGCGCGGACCGCTTCCCACCGAATGCCGGGGCGTGGTACTCAGCGGTGGACCAAACGCTGAAGGAGGCTGGGCTCGATCCGGCCCAGACGGTGGTGCTGACGGATGAGAAGAATTTCCAGGCACTCTATCCCTGGTACGGATTCCAGGCACTGACCAGCCACTACGCTAACCCTCTGGGTGAGTTTGACCGCCGTAATCAGGCGTTGGAGGAATGGTCGGAAATTCGCGACCCCGATGAGCTCGTGCAGGCAATGGACGAAACGCCGTGGCGCGGACCAGATGCCATTGTGCTGCGAGGCGAAGTTGAGACGCCTGATGGCGAGGATGCCGCTCCGCTGACGTTGGACATCGCGGATGATATCTATCCGAACAATCCGAATGTGGTCTTCCGGAGCCTGAATTTTGCCCGCTCTGCATTTGAGAAGCACTGGGAGCTAAACCAGGTCGGCCCATTTGTAGTGGCGGTTCGCAAGTAGGTGTTGGCAAGTAGGTATTGGGCGGCTATCCCCTGCCGTAAACGTGATTCCTGTTACTAATGTGGAAACTGTGATGTAACTTTCGCGTTGCAAACTCAAAGAAAAACGCCAATTACCGTAGTATCTTTCCTTGTGACTGCCGAAACTAAAGAAATCAAAGAAAGTGTCGACGGCTCACCCGAAGTGACCATCGACCGCGTGGAGAGACCGCCTATGGACGGCCCCTCTCCTACGACGCTGACTCGTTGGACAGCGATTATCGCTGGAATCGTCGGTTTCATTTGCTTTGTCATCACACCGTTCCTCCCGGTCGTGAATACTCAGTCCTCCGTGTCTTGGCCTCAGCGCGACACACTGAACTCAGTGGATGCGCCACTCATGGCGCAGGCACCGTTGGACCTGAGCGTCGATTTGCCTCTGTCGCTGACGGATGAACTTTCCGACAAGCGGACAACCCTATTGTCGACTATCCCGCCAACCGCGGATAAGCCGACCAAACGGGGCTTGATGGTGCGTTCGGGCAAGGACGGCCTCGACGTCATTCTGCGCGACAGCGTGGTGATGAGCCTGGATAAGAAGGAGCTTGCCAGCAACAAGGGCAAGATCCTGGAGATCCGCTCAAACGAGCATGAGACCACCGTCAACATCGACGGCGCCAAGAACTCAGATGGTGAGAAGCTCACCGCCACCGCACAGGGCGATTACCGCCCGCAGGTCACCGGTATCTACACTGACCTGCCCGCTGACGGCGACGTGGCCAAGGCCGTAGCCGATGGACTCGATGTCCACATGAACATCGACTCCCGCTACACCTCACACCCGACAGTGGTGAAGTACATCGTCATGTACTTGGGTCTGCTTCTGACGCTGGCTTCTCTGGTCGCGTTAGCTCGCATTGACCGTATCGACGGTTCCTCCTTCACTCCGCTGTTCAAGCGCGGTGCGTTGAAGCCGACTCCGCTGGACATCCTGGTTGGCACGATTTTGGTCGTTTGGCACTTCATCGGTGGCAACACCTCCGATGACGGTTACATCTTCACCATGGCGCGCGTCTCCGACGAGTCGGGCTACATGGCGAACTACTACCGTTGGTTCGGCGCTCCTGAGTCACCGTTCGGCAGCCCCTACTACGACCTGCTGTCGCTGATGGTGAAGGTGTCCACCTCGTCTCTGTGGATGCGACTTCCTGCGCTGCTGTCCGCACTGCTGGTGTGGTTCATTATTTCCCGAATGGTTATCCCGCGCCTCGGCGAGAAGATTGCCCAGCGCCGGGTGGCCTACTGGTCTGCTGCTGGTGTGCTGTTGGCCTTCTGGCTGCCGTACAACAACGGACTGCGCCCGGAGCCGGTCATTGCTCTGGGATCCCTTCTGACCTGGGTATTTATCGAGCGCGCAATTCTAACTCGACGCCTGCTGCCAGCTGCAGTCGCAGTGGTTATCGCCACGCTGGCACTGGGCTCGGGCCCAACGGGCCTAATGGCAGTTGCTGCCCTGCTCGCAGGCATCCCGATGCTGGTGCGCATTGTCGTTGAGCGCCATAAGGCTCTCGGTGGTGGTTGGCAGGCCCCACTGATGCAGATTGCACCGTTCCTGGCTGCGGGCACCGCCATCTTGGTCGGTGTCTTCGGCGACCAGACGTTGGCCACGGTCCGCGAGTCCATTCGCGTCCGCAGCATCATCGGCCCGTCGGAGCCTTGGTACAACGAGTACGTCCGCTACTACTGGCTGGTGCTGCAGTCGGTCGACGGTGCCTTCCCGCGTCGTTTCCCGGTTCTGATTGCACTGGCGTGCTTGAGCATCACGATTGCCGCGCTGCTTCGTCACCGCACCGTTCCGGGGGCTCTGGCCGGTCCGTCGGCACGCCTGGTGTTCATGTTCATCGGCACCATGTTCTTCCTGACCTTCACGCCGACAAAGTGGACGCACCACTTCGGCGTATACGCGGGCATCGCGGCTTCCCTGGCAGCACTTGCCGCCATGGCCATTAGCCATTGGGTGGCAGGCAACCCGCGCAACCAGCTGTTCTTTGCCGGTGGTTTCACCTTCATCCTTGCCTTCTCGCTAATGGGTATTAACGGCTGGTGGTATGTGTCGTCCTACGGTGTGCCGTGGTTCGACAAGACCATTCAGTTGCGCGGCCACCAGCTGGGTTCAGCAGTATTGGCTCTGGCCTTGCTACTGCTGCTGGCTGGTGCAGTAATGAACTTCGTCCAGGAGTTCCGTACCAAGCCGAAGTCGCAGGAAAAGTCGGCACGCGTGCGCCGCATCAATGCAGTTGCATCGTCCCCGATTGCGGTGACGACACTGCTGGTGACGATGTTCATGGTGGCTTCACTGGGCAAGGGCGCAGTATCGCAGTACCCGGCCTACTCGGTCGCCGCGGGCAATATCCGCTCCTTGACTGGTCAGACATGTAATCTGGCGAGCGATGTGCTGATGGAAACCGATCCGAACGATGGCTTCCTGAATACCGTCGATGGCAAGCCGCTCGCGGAATCACTGCGCGGTGGCGGCAAGAGCCGTGGCTTCGACCCGAACGGCGTCCCATCAAACATGAAGGCCGAAGCTGTGGACACCAGCCAGAGCCAGGCAAGTACTGCCGACACTGATGATCAGTCTTCTGATCCGGAAGCCACAGTTGAGGGCGGTTCCGCGTCGGGCACCGACGGCGGTAAGCGCGCCGACAAGGGTGTCAACGGCTCGCAGGTCGAGCTGCCATTTGGCTTGAATCCGGATAAGGTGCCGGTGCTTGGCTCCTACTCCGAGGACATTCAGCGTCCGGCAAGCCTGGAAACTTCCTGGTTCCAGCTGCCTGAGATTGACGAGGACCACCCGCTACTCGTCGTATCGGCGGCCGGCCGTATCTTCCACCACGACATCAACGGTGTTGCTCAGCCGGGTCGCAAGCTGGTGGCACAGTATGGTCGCAAGGGCGGCGATGAGGACGGCTTCGAGGTCCTCTCCGAGTCGGAGCCGATTGATATCGGCCCTGCTCCGACCTGGCGTAACCTGCGCTTCCTGACCGAGGAGATCCCAGAGGGAGCCACCGCTGTGCGACTGGTCGCGGAGGACAATGACGTCTCCGAGGATCAGTGGCTGGCGCTGACCCCGCCTCGCCTGGCCGAACTGCAGTCGATGACCGATGTCATCTCACCGGAAACTGCGACTATCCCGGACTGGCCGGTTGCCTTCCAGTTCCCGTGCCAGCGTCCGTTCGACCACTACGCCGGTGTCGCGGAACTTCCGGAGTACCGCATCACTCCGGACCGTGGTCTGAAGGTCGTCGGCGCAGATGTCTGGCAGTCGGTCGATGGCGGTGGTCCGCTCGGATTCTCCGACGCTGTGAATGAGGCTACGTCCGTACCGACTTACCTCAAGAACGACTGGCGCCGCGACTGGGGTTCCGTCGAGAAGCTCTCGCCGCGTCCGAATAAGGACAAGGTCAAGCCGGATGTCGCCGAAATTGAGTATGAAGATATCACTCGCTCGGGTCTATACTCGCCCGGGAAGATGATTGTGAAGGATCCCTAGGCGAAAGAACCTCGGCGCTTCCTTCACCTAAGGAGCCCGAGTGACTGCACAAACCCGTTCCATCGTTGTCGCCGCAATGGTTGTGACTGACCCGGTGGGGCGGGTTTTGTGCGTTCGTAAGCGGGGTACGGATACGTTCATGCTGCCCGGCGGCAAGTTCGAGCCGGGTGAGTCCGTCGATAACCCGGAGGTCACCGCCGCGCGCGAGGTCTCCGAGGAGCTCGGCGTGGACATCGAGCTATCGCTGTTGCGTCCGTGGAATATCGCCCGCGCAGCCGCCGCCAACGAGGCGGGCTTCGAGGTCGTCGGCCACCATGTGCGCTATGTCGGAGAGTTCACCGACGAGTTGGCAAACGTTCAGCCCCATGCCGAGATTGAAGAGGTCCGCTGGCTCGACCCCTGGCTGCCGACCGGGAAAATCGCCCCTATGCTGGCCGAGACCACTCTGCCGAAGCTCCGCGAAGAGCTGCCGCAGCTTGCCGCTGGCCGTGAACAGCCACAGCGCGCACTGTCGTCACTAACTGTTTTCTGCGGCTCCGGCTTCGGCAACGATCCCGCCTGGCGCGTCACCGCCGAACGCCTCGGCCGGACACTCGCGAAAAATCGGGTGGAGCTCGTCTACGGTGGCGCGGCGATTGGCCTTATGGGCACGGTTGCTAACGCAGCGCTTGACGACGGCGGCAGTGTCACCGGTGTCATCCCCGAGGTCCTGGTCAAGAAGGAAATTGCCCATCCGCGGCTGACTCACCTGGAAACTGTTGCGACTATGGCCGATCGAAAGTCGCGCATGTATGAGCTCGGCGATGCTTTTGTTGCACTCCCCGGCGGTGCGGGCACACTGGAAGAGTTCTTCGAGGTGTGGACCCAGCAGCACCTGGGGATTCATGCCAAGCCAGTGGCGTTGCTGGGACCTTCGGGCTTCTGGGAGCCCCTGTTGGCGCTCCTGCGCAATGTTGTGGATGCGGGCTTTGTGCGGCCGGAGCTTCTCGATGCGCTTATCGTCGTCGACGACGTCGACAAGCTCCTGCCTGCGTTGATTGCGTGGCGTGCGGGGCGGACGAAGTTTTAGCCTACCCCCGGCACACGGCTAGTGAGCAGCAGCCAGCTGCTGCAGCTCAGCTTCGGTGCCGTTGAAGACGTCCTCGTCCACGATGGTCGGGATGCCATCGATGCGGCCGGTGGAGGAACGCTGCCAGAAGGCCATGCTCTCCCAACCGCCCGGCAGCGAGGTCGGAGCGCTGTCTTCGTAAGCGGCGAGCCACAGCGGGTAGTCGGTGAAGTCGGTCGAGTTACCCATCGGGTTCTGCCAGAACCAACGGTAGGTGTAAATCATCGGGGTTTCGCCAGTCTTTTCCTCAACGCGCTCGAGGAAGTCCTTGGTCCACTTTTGCAGCTGGGTTGGGTTGAGGCCATTGTCCAGCTCGATGTCCAGCACAGGCGGCAGTGTCTTGTCTGTGGAGATTTGTTCATCGCGCTGCTGCAGTGCTTCTACGTACTGGTCAGCCTGCGCGGTTGCGGAACGATCCGGGTGTGCCTTGTGGTAGCTGCCCACGTACAGGCCGGCCTTCGCAGCCGCGATGGAGTCCTCGAGGAAGTACTTCTGGTCACCTTCGACACCGTCGGTGGCCTTAATGAAAGCGAACTTCTGGCCGCTAGCTGCGACCTCGTCCCATTTCAGCGCGACACCACCTGGGCGCTGCCACTTGGAGACGTCCACACCGGTCGGCCCCATGTGGAAGCCGGTGCGCGCCGAGTTCGACGATGCACTGGTAGCCGAACCAGTTGAGGAACCGTTGGCACCAGAGCCCTGCGACTCCTGAACATCCGACGCAAGCGGCGCATCGGTGATGCTCGGTGATTCGGTCAAAAAGTCGAGCGACCCCTTGGAATCAGCAGCGGACGGGTTGGAGTGTGCAGATGCGTCCTGGGGTTGCGCGTCAGCCGGTGCAATAACACCCAAGGTCAGCGGCGCAACGGCCACGATACTTGCCAAAGTGGCGCGGCCCGGGCGTCGCTTCAGCACCGCGGTCGCGGAAAGTGGAAGAAATTTCATGGTTTGCACCTTACCCCCTAAACCACTTCCGCCCCATTCGTAAGCCTAAACTTATCCCACCCCTCCTGTCACAGCTTCAATCCGCCCTTGCCCCTAGACTGGCGGCATGACAAATAGCACTAACACTGAGACCCAGTCCCCAACGTCCCCATTCTCATCGACTCCCCGCCCACAGGATGACCTCTACTTGGCCACCAACGGTGAGTGGATTAGCAATCACGTCATCCCGGCTGACCGCCCCATCGATGGCGCCTTTTACAAGCTGAGGGATGAGGCGGAGGAAAACGTCCGCGAGCTCATCACCACTGCCGCCGATGCAGATCCGAATTCCCGCATCGCTCGCTTGTACAACTCTTTCATGGACGAAGCCGCTATTAATGACGCCGGCGCTGCTCCGCTCGCGCAGGATTTAGAAATGATTGCCTCCGCCGAGAACGCGCATGAGCTGGCGTTGGCACTCGGCCGCCTCGACCGCCTCGGTGTCGGTGGTGCGCTCGGGTACTGGGTAGAGAAGGATTCCGGCTCGGACCTGGATACTCTCTATCTGTTGCAGTCGGGCCTCGGCCTCCCGGATGAGGCTTACTACCGCGAGCCTGGTCACGCCGACACTCTCGCTGCCTATGAGCAGCATGTTGCCGCTATGTTGAAGCTCCTCTCCTCGCATGACGACGGCACGGGAGACCTCTCCACTGCACTTGCTGCATTCGAGTTGGTGGACCCGGCCGCTGCGGCGGCGCGCATCGTGGCTTTTGAAAAGCGCATTGCCGCTGGTCACTGGAATGTGGTCGATACTCGCGACGCACTGAAGACCTATAACAAGACGGCTATTGCTGACCTCCCCACCGGCTTCCCGGTCGCGGAATGGCTCGCGGCCACCGGTGTCAATGAAACCAACCAGACTGCCATCGACACCATCGTGGTGATGATGCCGTCGTACTTCGAGCACTTGAGCAAGCTGTGGCAGGACACTGACCTGGCAGATTTGCGCCTGTGGGCGCTGTGGCGCGTTCTCCACCAGCGTGCTGCCTACCTGTCGGATGACTTCTCTGCGGAGAGCTTTAACTTCTACGGCCGCACCTTGCAGGGTTCGACCGAGCAGCGTGCACGCTGGAAGCGTGGTGTTGCCTTTGCCGACGGGGCGGTTGGACATGACGTCGGCAAGCTGTATGTGGAAAAGCACTTCCCGCCGGAGTACAAGGAGCAGGTCCTGGAACTGGTGGACTACCTGCTGGCGGCGTACCGGGAGCGCATTTCGGAGCTGCCGTGGATGACGAAGGCGACGCAAGAGCGGGCTTTGGAGAAGCTGTCGCTGTTTAAGGCCAAGATTGGTTACCCGGAGCGCTGGCGTGACTACTCGGCGATGGAACTCGGGGATTCGCTAATGGAAAATGTTCGTGCTGCCAGCGCTTTTGCGCATGATTATGAGGTGGCGAAGCTGGGTACTCCGGCCAATCGCGATGAGTGGCATGGCACTCCACAGACGGTCAATGCCTTCTACAATCCGGTGGTCAATGACATCACGTTCCCGGCTGCGATTTTGCAGTCGCCGTTCTTCTCACCGGACGCTTCCCCGGCGGAGAACTTCGGTGGTATCGGTGCCGTTATTGGTCACGAGATTGGGCATGGTTTTGATGACCAGGGCTCGCAGTATGACGGGCACGGCAACCTCCACCAGTGGTGGACCGATGAGGATCGCGCAGCTTTTGAGAACCTGACCGCCGCACTGGTGGATCAGTACGAGGGACTGGTGCCGCAGGCTCTGCGCGAGCAGGCCGAGGAGGGCGCTGACCTGCCCGGTGTCAACGGTCGCTTCACCCTGGGCGAGAACATCGGCGACTTGGGCGGGCTCGGCATTGCCGTCGTCGCTTTCCGCCGTTTCCTCGCTGCCCGCGGTGAAGAACTTGGACTGGAGGACACCCCAGAGACCTACCGTGGCCTGTTCAAGCAGTGGGCGCTGGTCTGGCGTTCTAAGATTCGCCCGGAGTTCGCGCGTCAGCTGCTTGCGATTGACCCGCACTCACCAGCGGAGTTCCGCTGCAACGTCATTGCCAGCAACATCGATGAGTTCCATGAGGCCTTCGGCACTTCAGCGGGCGACGGCATGTGGCGTGAGCCGAATGAGCGCGTGAATATCTGGTAATTCTGCGAGAACCCAATCTGCGCTGCCTTATCCTCCGATGCTTTCCGGGCTCTCCGATGCCTTCCGCAGCCTCCGGGGACAGCAAACGCCTCACCGTTTACTACAAATGCAAAAGCTGACTTTTTGTTTTTGCAAACGTAGAACTAAAATCACAGGTGAGGCGCACGCTTTCCCGATGACCAAGTCGGGCAGGGTCCCAATCAAGCGAGGTTCCTGTTACAAGTGCGCTTACTAAGTGCTCTTGCTGGAGGAGGCCGCTGTGGACACCCGCGACATCCAAGCACTCACCGCCGTCAAGCTCTATTACGGCGAGGGGCTCACACAGTCTCAGGTTGCAACCGAACTCGGGGTTTCCCGCCCAACGGTCTCTAAACTGCTCAACCTTGGCCGTGAGCGCGGTTACGTGCGCATTGAAATCCACGACCCGCGCGAGGAAGCCTCAGAGACCGCGACGCAGATGCGGGATCGCTACCAGCTCAACGATGTGCGCCTGGCGCAACCGGCACGCGCTGGCAACGCGGTCTTGCTCCGCGAGTTGGGGCGTGTGGGCGCCGAGCTTCTCGACGAGCTGGTGGTCGACGGTACCCTTCTCGGTGTTTCGTGGGGTAAGACCATGTACTCCGTATCCACGCAACTGAAGTCCAAGGATGTCTCGGGCGTGGAAATTGTGCAGCTCAAGGGCGGAATGAGTCATTCCGATAAGTCGACGAATGACATCCGCACTATTGGCGGGTTCTGCCACGCTTTCCATGCCTATGCCCGCACATTGCCGCTGCCGGTGATTTTCGATTCGGTCGAGACCAAGCGCATCGTGGAACAGGATCGGTTCATCGCCAGCGTATTGGCGCTTGGCCGGACGGTGGACATTGCCGTTTTCACTGTCGGCGCAGTCGACCATGATTCACTGGCCTTGAACTTGGGGCAGCTGTCGGCAACCGAAAAGGACTTACTCGTGGAGCGCGCAGTGGGCGATGCCTGCTCACGCTTCTACCGCCCGGACGGTGGCATTGCGCTGCCAGAGGTCGATGCCCGCACGGTAGGTATCAGCCTCTCTGACCTGCGCCGGATCCCCACTCGGGTACTTGTGGCCGGTGGCGCACACAAGGCCGAGGCTATCGATGTGGCCCTTCGAACAAAGTTGGCCACTCACTTGGTCATTGACGATGCCACCGCCGAGCGCCTACTTTCGCTCGACTCATCGGACTCACCGGGCTCGCCAGACTCACCCACTAGCTCCACCCCTCCCTCTGCCACGGATTAGCTGTCTCGGGACGCATCAGTACAAAGAACTGACACCCGGGCCCGAGAAGCGTCTCTGCCCTCTTCGACCGATAGACTTAAGCGAGCGCAGATGTCCGCATATATGTTGCAGCCGCTGTCCGGTCGGAGAGGACGATTCTTTAGGTGTCACCAGCACAGCAGATCAAGCACACACTCCAGGCCTACGAGTCGGCGGACGCATCTTTTGCTCAGTCCGCGAAGAAGTTGCCACCCGTGGGGTGGAAAGGAGCGCTCTACGCTCTCAAGCGTGCGGGTATCGAGTTTTTCTTGGAGCTCGGTTTCGACGCCGCCGCGAAGTTGACTTACTACACGGTGCTAACCTTCGCACCCGCACTGCTTGCGATTTACTCAATTGCCACGCTGATGTTGTCCGGTTACACCGATGACCTCAACCGACTGACCGAGGATTTCATCCGCAGCTACATTCCAGCTGAGTATGCCGAACCGATTCGCAATGTCATCTCAACGATTATCGGCTCCGCCACGGGCGGTCTCGTCGCACTGACTATCGGTATTGTCTTTGCGCTGATTTCGTCGTCGGCCTACACGCGCGCATTTTCGCGCACGGGTAACTCCATCTATGGCGTATCCGAAGGCCGCACGCTTATTCGCTACCACCTGCTCATGGTCGCCATTACGCTATTGCTGCTCATTGGCACGGTGGTACTGCTCATTGCGATTGTTGTCAATGACCAGCTAGTTATCACCATCGTCGAACCGGTTGCCCGCCCGTTGGGTATTGAATCGACCACGCGACAGGTCATTGACTTCTGCATCTCCGTCTGGAGTTGGCTGCGCTGGCCGGTCATTATCGTCATGTCGATGATTCTGATTGGCTCGCTGTACTACTTCACACCGAATGTGCGCATGCGCAAATTCCGCTGGCTCAGTACCGGTTCGGCACTGGCAATTATCAGCTCGCTGGGTATTGGCAAGGCATTGCAGCTTTACCTGTTCAACTTTGCGGCTTCAAACCCCTACGGCGCCATGGGTGCCGTCATTGCTCTCATGACTGCACTTTGGGGCATTAATGTCGTCGTGGTCTTCGGCTTCAAGCTGGATGCCGAGGTTGAGAGGATGCGCCAACTGCGCGCCGGCCTGCCCGCAGAGCGATACATCCAGCTTCCACCCCGAGCTACCGCGGCCGCCGAGGGCGAGCAGAAAATCCATCAGAATCTAGAAAAGCAGGCGGCCGAATTCCGAACTGAGGAAGAGCTATAGCGCAATCACACCCACAATTGCAGCGTTGAGCAGGTTGGTGCACAGACCCGCAATCAGCGCCAGCGGACCGTTCTTGGCAATCTCACCGCGACGCTCCGGCGATAGCGCACCGAAGGAACCGATCTGAATTGCAATGGAAGACAGGTTGGCGAAGCCAGCCAGGGCGAAGGTCGCCAACATGATGGACTTCGGATCCAGCGAGTCGACGTGCTCCGAGAACGAGGTGTAGCCGACGAACTCGTTCAGAATCGTCTTCTCACCAATGAAGCTACCGACCAGCCCTGCGTTCTCCCACGGCACACCAATCAACCAGGCAATCGGCGCGAAGATTAGGCCGAACAGCCCCTCCAGTGACCAGTTTTCCTGACCGAACCAGCCGCCGATGCCGCCAATCATGGCCGACAGCATCGCAATCACAGCGATGAACGCAATCAACAGACATGCCACAACCACAGCGATACGACCGCCGGCCAACGCACCCGATCCTAGCGCGTCAATGACGTTCTTCGACTCAGTGTCGCGGACATCCTTCACCGACGCATCCAGATCGGATTCCTCCGTCTCCGGCCAGAAAGTCTTCGCAATCAGCAGCGAGCCCGGCGCGTTCATTACCGATGCCGCCAGCAGGTACTCCAACGGCGCACCGAGCAGGGAGTAACCGATCAAGGTCGATCCGGCCACCGACGCAAAACCGCCCGACATACATGCGAACAGCTCCGACTTGGTCAGTTTCGGAATATACGGCTTAACGACGAGCGGAGCCTCCGACTGCCCGAGGAAAATCACCGTGGAAGCGAAGACGGACTCCACCTTCGAGGTTCCCATAATGAACTTCAGTGCGGACCCGACATATTCAACGAAGTACTGCACTACCCGCAGGTAGTAGAGGGCGCCGAGGACCGCGCCCAGGAAGATGATCACTGGCAGCACGTTGAGCACGAAGACGAAGTTTTTACCCGTGCCGTCGAAAAGATTACCGAAGACAAACGAGGTGCCCTCATTTGTAAAGTCGATCATCTTCTCAATGGCACCGGCCACGCTCTTCAACGCCTGGAAGCCGGGTTCCCACTTCAGCACTACCAGCGCGAACACCGCTTGCAGCAGCAGGCCAACGCCGAGTGTGCGCCAGTTAATGGCTTTCCTGTTCTTTGAGATAGCAATGGCAAATCCGATGACGAGGATGATGCCCAGTAAGCCTTGCAGTCTATCCATGACTAAGGTCTTCTTTCTTGATAAAAGAGGCTGCGGTGATGATGCCTACAGGTCCTCGGGACCAAAGGCGTAAGGGAGAATTTTTTCGAAGTCGATGCTGGCCGGAGCGCCTAAACCACCATTTTCCGGGCGCTCGGATTCCACAATGACACGCTTGCACCCAAATTCGTGCAGGACCTGCCGACAGGCACCACAGGGGTGGCACGGTGCCGCCTTTCGCCCGACAATGGCACAGGCCGCAATCTTATGGTTGCCGCCGTGCTCCGCGACCATGCGGAACACGGCTGTACGCTCTGCGCAGTTGGTCAACCCATAGGACGCATTTTCCACGTTGCAGCCTGTGACCACCGTGCCGTCGTCAAGCAGAAGTGCGGCACCGACCGGAAAACCTGAATAGGGGACGTACGAGTTTTCCGTGGCTGCGTAGGCCTTAGCCAGTAGTTCTTCGTCTGAAATGTAGGACATTGTGCTCTCCCTCCCCGAGCCTGTTCGAGGTGTTTATGCAAACATACTTATGTGGGTACAAATGGAAAGTTGCCTATTGACATTTGTTCTAGTGCTGATGATAATCGGAATCAGCAGAGTTCACAAGACCAATATCGCTAAGCACGATCGCCTATAAAAGGAGCGAACAATGGCTGAAAAGTTCGATGTAGTTGACGTCATCAAGGTAAAGCGTGATGGCGGTGAGCTCAGTCCGGAAGAGATTTCCTGGGTCATTGATGCCTACACTCGCGGTGTCGTGGGCGATGAACAGATGGCGGCGCTGAACATGGCCATCTTCATCCGCGGCATGAACCGTCGCGAGATTGTGGATTGGACTCAGGCGATGATTGACTCGGGCGAGACCATGAGCTTCGCATCGCTGAGCAAGCCCACCACGGACAAGCACTCCACCGGTGGTGTCGGCGACAAGATCACACTGCCGCTGGGCCCACTGGTGTCCTCCTACGGCGTGGCCGTCCCGCAGCTGTCTGGCCGTGGCCTCGGCCACACCGGCGGCACCCTGGACAAGCTGGAATCCATTCCGGGCTGGCAGGCTGATGTTCCGAATGACCGCTTGATGCAGGTCCTGGAGGATTCCGGCGCGGTCGTCGCAGCAGCCGGTGCGGGCCTGGCACCTGCGGATAAGAAGATTTACGCGCTGCGTGACATCACCTCGACGGTGGACTGCATTCCGCTGATTGCCTCGTCGATCATGTCCAAGAAGATTGCGGAGGGCACCTCCAGCTTGGTGCTGGATGTCAAGGTCGGCTCGGGCGCCTTCATGAAGGATCTGAATCAGGCCCGCGAACTGGCCCGCACCATGGTTGACCTGGGCAACGACGCGGGCGTGAACACCCGCGCGCTGCTGACGGACATGTCCACGCCGCTGGGCCTGACCATCGGCAACGCCCTCGAGGTCCGCGAATCGGTGGAGGTTCTCGCCGGCGGCGGCCCCGCAGACGTCGTGGAGCTGACCTGTGAACTGGCCCGAAACATGCTGGAGCTGGCCGGCGTGCACGATGCCGACGTGGAGCAGGCTCTGAAGGACGGCCGCGCAATGGATTCGTGGAAGAAGATGATCCGCGCTCAGGGCGGCGATCCGGATGCCGCGTTGCCGGTGGCACCTCACACGCACGATGTGGTTGCGCAGGCCGACGGTTACCTGACCAAGCTGGATGCACTCGCTCTCGGCGTTGGTTCCTGGCGCTTGGGCGCGGGACGTGCGCGTAAGGATGATCCGGTGCAGGCCACTGCCGGTATTGAGATTTTCGCCAAGCCGGGAGACAAGGTGGTCAAGGGCCAGAAGCTGCTCACGCTGCACACTGAAACTCCGGATAAGTTCGAGCGCGCTCTCGAGTCCATCGAGCCGGGCATTGAAATCGGCGACACCGCGCCGACAGCCGAGCGCGAGATTATCCTCGATCGCGTGTCCTAGCCCGCCACCTCCCTACTTTTAAGCACCTACTTTTAAGCTCTCTCCCAAATTTCCGAAAGGACTTGATTTCTCCCATGACTTCCCGCGCTGATGTTGCCAAGATGATTGACCACACCCTACTCAAGCCAGAAGCCACCTCTGACCAGGTCAAGGCTCTTATCGCCGAGGCCGCCAAGCTCGGCACCTACTCCATCTGCATCTCCCCTTCGCAGCTCCCAGTCGAGGTGCCAGAGGGCCTGCACATCGCCACTGTCGTCGGTTTCCCCTCCGGCGCGGTAAAGGCCGAGGTCAAGGCTGCTGAAGCCGCTCGCGCTGTGGCCGATGGCGCTGAAGAAGTCGACATGGTCATCAACATCGCCTTCGCCAAGGAACACCGCTTCGACGACCTCGAGGCCGAAATCAAGACTGTTCGCGACGCCATTCCGGGCAAGATCTTGAAGGTCATCATCGAGTCGGCCGCTCTGACCGATGAGGAAATCATCGCAGCCTGCAAGGCCTCCGAGTCCGCAGGCGCAGACTTCGTCAAGACCTCCACAGGCTTCCACCCGGCCGGCGGCGCTTCCGCTCACGCCGTGAAGCTCATGCGCGAAACCGTGGGCGACCGCCTGGGCGTCAAGGCTTCTGGCGGTATCCGCGATGCCGCTGCCGCTGAGGAAATGATCGCCGCTGGCGCCTCTCGCCTGGGTCTTTCCTCCTCCGCCGCTGTCCTCGACGGTCTGAAGTAGGCGAACCCCGATGCTCTCCGAACAGCTACAAGCCACCATCACCGATTGGATCGCCCACGATCCGGACGAGGCCACCGCCGCCGAGCTCTCTTCGCTTTACGACGAAGCCAAGGCCGCCAACCCCGATGCGATTGCCGAGCTGGAAAGCCGTTTCGCCGGGCCACTCGAATTCGGCACTGCAGGTCTTCGCGGTGTCGTTGCAGCTGGTCAGTCCCGCATGAACCGTGCCACGGTCATCCGTGCCACCGCTGGCCTGGTTGCGCATCTGAAGAACATTGTGGGCGACGACTTCACCGTGGTCATTGGTTGCGATGCCCGCCACGGCTCCGCCGATTTTCACCGCGATGCCGCTGCGGTTGTCGCCGCAGCCGGTGGCAAGGCCCTGGCTCTGCCACAGCAGCTGCCCACACCGGTGACCGCCTTTGCCGTGCGCCACCTCAATGCCGATGCCGGCATCATGGTCACGGCCAGCCACAATCCACCGAAGGACAACGGCTACAAGGTTTACCTCGGTGGCCGCGCGGTGGAGTCGGATTCCCGCCGAGGCGTCCAAATCATCGCGCCCCATGACAAGCAAATTGCGGACGCCATCGCCGCTGCTCCACCGGCTGATGAGGTCCCGCGTGACTTCGATGCCGTCGAGCAGGTTGGTCCTGAACTGCTGGATGCTTATGTGAAACGGGCGGCAGCGCTCGCAACGACGTCGTCAAGCGAAGAGAAGCAAGCAGCGAAGATTGTCCTCACCCCTATGCATGGCGTCGGTGGCGAGACCATCGTGCGCACACTGAACGCGGCAGGTTTCTCGAATGTCCGCGTGGTCGAGAAGCAGTTCGCGCCGGATCCGGAGTTCCCGACGGTATCGTTCCCGAACCCGGAGGAAGCCGGGGCGCTGGATCTTGCGTTTGAGCTCGCGCGTGCCGAAGACGCGGATGTCATCATCGCGGCTGACCCGGATGCGGACCGCTGCTCAGTGGCTATTCCGGATAGCGGCGTCGACGGCGGCTGGCGACAGCTCTCCGGCGACGACATCGGTGCGTTTCTGGGTGAAGTCATCGCTGCGGATGCCGAGGCCCGTGGGATTGCGACCGTGACCAATGATGAGGGCGCAGAGTTCCCAGCCACAATGGCTAACTCGATTGTGTCCTCACGCCTGCTGAGCAAGATTGCTGCAGGTCACGGACTGAATTATCGCGCTACACTGACCGGCTTTAAGTGGATTGCTGGTGTGGACGGGCTCGTCTTCGGCTACGAGGAGGCCATTGGCTACTGCACTGACCCGGCAGTCGTTCGAGACAAGGACGGCGTATCTGCGGCGGTGCGTGTCGCCGACGCGGTGGCGCGACTGAAGGGCCAGGGTCTTGGCATCCAGGACCTTCTGGATGATGTCGCCCGTGCCCATGGTCTCTACAAGACCGCACCGTTGACCTTCCGTGTCGAGGACCGCTCGCTGATCACCAAGGGCATGGACACTCTGCGCGCCAACCCGCCTGCACAACTGGCTGGTTCGAAGGTCACGCAGGTCACGGACATGAATGATGGCCTAGACATGGTCGACGCCAAGGCCGAGAGCTATCACATCCCGCCTACCGACGGCATTCTCATCCTCACCGAGGCCAACGACCGCGTCATTGCCCGGCCTTCCGGCACGGAACCGAAGCTGAAGTGCTACCTGGAAGTCGTGCTGCCGGTCGCTTCGGCCGCGATTCCGCACGTGGCCGCGGCCGAGCGGCTCGACCAGATTAAGGCCGAGCTCAAGGAAATCCTGGGGATGTAGCGACTAAACAGCTAACCAATAGGCAGCTACCAGCTACACCTCGCAACAAACTGGGGTGCGCATGAACGAAACGGCCGAAAAATGGCCGTGGGGTTTCACGCGCGCCCCAGTTTCACATATGCAGCCCGGAGTCTTGGACCGGCTCATGAGTTACTGACTAGGTTTATGACAAAAACAAGCAGAAATTAGTGCCGAAACTGACATAAACTTAGGCAGTTTCTCGATGGTCACAACCTCATTTGAAGCTCACCACCTCATTTCGGGTCTAGCTAAACCCGTCCTTGCCGCATTTTGCGCAAGACATGCGTCTCCTAACATGCTTTACAGTTTTCCCAGTAATACAATAAAAGCCGTTAACCGTGTCCCCAGGGGATGGAACACCATTCGCTACGCGGGTTGGGCTCATCACAGGGGGAACACTTCCTCCTCGTGATTGGTCGTCCAGCATGTCGCATAACGAGTCCCCCAGCTCAGACCCCAACTACAATTCGAATCCTTCCACCGGTTCTTTCGGCCCCGTGTACCCGAACCAGGCACCTCAACCACAACCACAGCCGCAGCAGCAACCCCAGTTCGCTGCGCAGCCGGCACCAGCGTACGCTTACGCAGCCCCAACAGCGTATCCGCAGCAGAACTCAGGTACTTCCGGCGCAATGATTGCGCTCATTTCAGTGCTGGTCGTGGTGCTGCTGAGTCTGGTTGGCGCAGTTGCTTATGTCAGCCTCGGCAAAGATGACTCGGTGGCTGCTGCCGATACACAGCCAGCTGCCACCACGCAGGTCGCTGCCGATGCTTCGAGCCAGCCCAACCCACCGGTCACACAGACTGAGACCGTGGTTGTTCAAGATTCGAGTGGCTCATCCGGTAATTCGGGCTCGTCTCGCTCATCGGGCCTGGCTGGCGGCAACCTCTCCAGCGCATGGAAGGGCACGTCCTCAACGAGCGATCCGTTCGTTCGAAATGTACACAGCGCCTACGTCCGCTATCGCAATTCCACTGGTGCGGAATCCGGCACCATCACGGCCTACAGCCCAACGACTGGCCTGACCTACAACATGTGGTGCCGTCCTGCTGGCAGCAACATCAAGTGCACGGGCGGCCGTAACGCAGTGGTGTACATCGGCTAACGCATACCGCCCACCGCCACGGTCACAGCACTCCAGTCCGCGACCTACGCCACTGCGTCGTCTAGGCCGCCAGCTAGGTCGTGGAAAATGGCCCGGTTGAGACGAAATGCCTTTTTCGCCTCGTCAACCACGGCATCTTTGTCGGCATCCGAAATGCCCAGCTCAGACAGACTCTGTCGGTAGCCGTCGCGGTAGGGCTTAATTTTTCCGATCGCGGAGAAGTCATAGAATCGGGTTCCCTCCGCACCGATGCCGTAGTGCTTGGCCAGCATGGACGCAATCACCTGGCCACCAGAAAGATCGCCCAGGTAGCGAACGTAATGGTGTGCCAATGCGGCGTTGGCGTTGCCGTTGCTTTCGATTTCACGAAGCTCGGCCACGTAGTTCTTTGTCGCCTCCACTGGCGAGATCTTTTCCCGCCAGTCAGGCCCCACCAAATGTTCAAGGTCGGCCTCCAGAGCCTCCAGGCGCTCCAGCTGCGCATCGTAGACCGCGCTGACCTGCGGCGACTCCGCAGTGGACCGCACTGCCTGCTCCAACGCTTCGTAAACAAAGTAGAGCTGACCAGTTAGATCGATGGCCGCCTGCGCGTCCAGTTCACCCGCCAGCAGTCTCGACATGAAGTCGGAGTTTTCCGCTTCACTGTGGACACCCGCAGTCTCCACTTTGAGTCGCTCTGCCAAGGGCTGAGCAGCCTGCTTGTCACCTTCTTTAATCGTGTTTTCAACCATGGTTTTCTTCTTTCTCTGTGAGGTTCGGAGACTGGGGTGAGAGATTGTGGCTCGCGCGCTGAGGCACCAGCACGGGGTTGCCCGCGGAGTCCTGAAGCACTTCCACACCGATGCCGTAGACTTCGCTGACGGTCTGTGCATCCAGGGTTTCCGCAGGCGGTCCTTGCTTTACGACGCGCCCCTGCGCCACCACCACAACGTGATCGGCATACGCCGCTGCGGCGGACAAATCGTGCAGGACCACGACCACGGCTTTGCCCGCCGCCGCGCGGGCGCGCATCATTCCCATGATTTTTTCGGCATGGTGGAGGTCCAGGGCTGCAGTCGGTTCGTCGAGAAGCACGACAGGAGTGTCCTGGTAGAACACGCGCGCGCTGTGGACGCGGGCGCGCTCGCCGCCGGAGAGGGTCGGGACTTCCCGGTCAAGGAGGTGCGCGACGTCGCATTCAGTGATGACTTCCGCGAGCAGCTCTTCGTTCGGGCAGCCCCAGGGGTTGCGTCCGAAGTCGATGACTTCACGGCTGGTGAATGGCACGGACAGTTCTTGGCTCTGCACCAGGACGGCGCGGTAGCGGGCCAGGTCGGCGATGGAGAGCTCGGTAATGGAGTGCTCGCCGATCCGGACGTCGCCGCCACTGAGCTCATGGTCGCCGGAAAGCGCTGCAAGGAGTGTCGACTTTCCGGCACCATTCGGGCCGACCAGCGCGGTGACTTTTCCGGGCTCGGCGACCACGGAAATATCGTTGAGGATGCGGTGACCGTCCAGGGTGATGCTGACATTTTCGGCAGAAATACCCAGGCCAGAGTGAATTTCCATTAGTGCACCGCCCTCTTCGAACGCAGGAGCAGCCAGAAGAACAGTGGGCCACCGACAATCGAGGTGAGCATTCCCAGCGGCAGGTCCGCACCGGTGATCATGGTGCGGGCCGCGAGGTCGGCCAGCGTTGTGGCCAGCGCGCCGCCGAGGATGCATGCGGGAATCAGCGTGCGATGCGCTGGTCCCAGCAGCAGTCGTGCAGCGTGCGGCACGACCAGGCCGATGAAGACGATGATGCCGGAAAATGCCACTCCAGCCGCCACGACCAGGGACGTGCCAAAAATGATGGCGCGACGCAGCGTGACGACGTTAATACCCAGGTGGCGGGCTTGCGCTTCACCAAGACTCAGAATGTCCAGCTTGCGGTAGCTGACCCACATGGCAATCACGGCCGGAACTGTCACCAACGTAATAATGACAACCTGCGTCCAGGTGGCACTGGCAAACGAGCCCATCTGCCAGAACACAATGCGGTCGCGGGCAGCCGTGGAGGCTACGAATGTCAGGAGCGAAACCAGACCACCACAGATGGAGTTCACAGCCACACCGACCAGAATGATTCGAGCGATATCGCGGCCACCGTGCGCATTGGCGGCCACAATAGCCGTGGCTACCGCGCCACCAATAAAAGCTGAGACCGCAATGGCCCAGCTGCTGGCGAAGACACTCAACACTCCGCCGAGCACTCCGGAAAGCCCGGCGGCGGTGCCCAAAACTGTGGCGGTGGCAGCGCCGACCGCGGCGCCGGAGGAAACGCCGATGAGGCCGGGTTCGGCAAGCGGGTTGCCGAACACCGCTTGCAGCGCCACACCTGCGAGGGCGAGCCCCGCGCCAACGAGGCAGGCCAGCGCGATGCGCGGCAGTCGCACTTGCCACAGCACGGTGTCGATGGGCTCTGGCGCGTCACCGAGACCGCCATTGAACACTAGCCTCACCATTGAGCTCAGTGATTCGCCGATGGTAGCGCCGAACTGCCCCACGGAGGCCGACCAACCTATTGCCAGCACCAGCGCTAGGGCGAGTCCAATGAAAACGGCCACCTGTCTGAACGGACTAGTTTTGTTCGCGGTTGTCTGCATTGCTCAGCCAGTCACTTTCCCGCAGTCTTGTCAGCGCCATCACCAGCACCGCCACCGTAGAGAGCATCCGCAATGGCGCGAATCGCACGCGGCGACTGCGAGTCAAAGGACAGCAGCTGCGAATCGGGCACGTCCACAACGGACTCATTCTGGCCCGCCGGGGTCTGTGCGATGCCCGGGATTTCCTTCAAGCCTTCAATCCCGCCGACGGACTCCAGGCCACCAGACATAACCAGGATGGTGTCTGGAGCCGCAGCAATCAGGGACTCCGGAGTAATAGGCGTGAACGCACCCTCAATACCCACGCCCTCACCGGCATCGACACCGCCGAGACGAGTGATCAGAGAACGCCCACCAGAATCCGGTCCCGCAATCATGGCCACACCGGTTCCGCGCACATACAGGATCATCATCTTGCGGCCATCGGCCTTGGCCTGCGCGTACTCGGTCGCAGCCGCCAGCTCCTTGTCCAGGTGCTCCTTCACCGGGCGAACTTGGTCAGCCAGGCCGACTGCGCCCGCAACCTCGTCGATAAGCGTGTTGATGGTCTCGGGAGTGCGCTCGTCCGACACATGGACGACAGTGATTCCCGCCTTTTCAAACGTGTCGAAGACACGGCTGGGGCCGATCGAGCCATCGGTAATGATGAGCTCCGGCTTCAGCTTCATCACCGACTCAGCATTGACTGCATGTCCGCCAATGGTGAGGTTCGGCAAATCCTTTACCGCCGGGAAATCGGAGGTGGAGTCGCGCCCCACCAGACGGTCTCCGAGACCAAGCGCGTAGACCGCACGACTGAGTGCTCCCGCCCGGTCAAGCGTGAGAATACGCTGGTAGTCCTTGTCCGCCGCCGGTTTCGGGTCTTTCAGCAGCACTTCGGGGTTTTCCGAAGGCAGGTTCGCATGCGCGGCACCGTGAGCGGAAATGTTGTCGGCGCGCGGAACCGTCGTCACGCCAGCGCTTGACGACGATGCCCCCTCCCTCGCGGCATCATCGGAACCACAGGCGACTAGTCCTGCGACTAGGACAACACTCAGCAGTGTTCCGGCAAGACTGCGAACGCGACAGGCAGGCACGGTGAACATATTCCCCCTCTGTGAGCTGACGCTGCACGGAGATAGACGACAAAAAGAATGACTAAATAACGACTAACACTAGTAACAAAGAGCTTAAAAAGGACTTTGCTCTACTCACCCAAAGAATCTTAGGCTATCTTTTAGTTCTAGGTTAGCCTACCCTTAAATAAAGATAGTAATCTCTACAGTTTTTCGGAAGGACGTTACCTCCTATGACTACTCGTACACTCCAGCGTCGCGCGGCTTTCCTGGCTGTTCCGGCCGTCGCCGCACTTCCACTTCTCGCCGCCTGTGGCACAGATGACGCGGACGATGCCGCACAGGATGCTACCAACGCCTCGGAAACCACCAGCTCGGCTGCAGATCAAGAAACCGACGCCAGCGCCGGCGAAGTAACCATGGAGGCCGAGCCGGTCAACGACCTCTCCGAGGGCGATGTCATCTCCGTCGACCTGTCTGGTCTCGACCCCGACTACGGCTACTACGCCGCACTCTGCGCCGCCGAGAAGGCTCCAGGCAACCCCGTCCCGGACTGCACCGGTGACCGCAGTGCCGGCACCCAGTCGCAGCAGTGGATTACCAAGAAGTCCGGCGGCACCACCACCATCGCCGACGACAACACCGCACACTTCGAGCTCAGCGTTGTGCCCACCGGCGAGGCCGTGGACTGCACCCAGCAGGACTGCGTGCTGAAGCTCTTCGGTGACCACAGCGAGGGCTTCGAGGACATCACCGAGATCCCGGTTACTTTCGCTAAGTAGGCCAAACCACACACGCGCAGGCGTCGCAGTCCTAGGCTAAGAGCCATGGAAACCGACCAGCCTGCGACTGCTTTAGAAGCGGCACCGCGCCGCATCACACTCCTGCCCGGCGACGGCATCGGCCCTGAAATCACCGATGCCTGCCGAGGACTCATCGCCGATGTCTTCCCGCACTGGGAGCTGACAGAGGCACAAATTGGCTGGTCCCAGTGGTGCGCGCACGGCAATCCCGTCCCGCAGGAAACTTGGGAAACACTCGGACGCAGCGACGCCGCTCTGCTCGCGGCGATTACCTCCAAGCCCGCTCGCGAGGCTGAGGAAGAACTAGCACCGCATCTGCGCGATACCGGCCTGACCTACCGCTCCCCTGTTCTCCAGCTGCGCCAGCGCCTCGACCTCTTCGCCAACATCCGCCCGGTCACCCTGCCCGGCGCGGCTGCCGACTTCACCATCGTCCGCGAAAACACCGAGGGTCTCTACAGTCACGACTATCTCCTCCCGCCTTACGACACCCCGACCGACTCCCCGCACCACCACCTGTGGGCAGAGGTGGCGGGGGACTCGACGGTGGCTCGCGCCGTCGATAAGCGTGGCGACGTTGCGATTTCTTTGCGCGTGACGACGTCCTTTGCGTGGCACCGCCTTGCGCGACAGGCGGCCAAGTTGGCTCTCGCGCGCCAGGCGGCAAACCCCGATTCGGAGGCCACGCCGACGGTGACGGTGGCGGACAAGCCGAATATCCTGCGGGACTCTGCGCGTGTGATTCGCGGGGCAGTTGAAGAAGTGGCGGAGGAGTATTCGCAGGTCGCATTCGATTTTGCCAATGCGGATGCCGTGGCAATGCAGCTGGTGACCGACCCGGCGCGCTTTGATGTCATCATCGCGGAAAACCTCATCGGCGACATTCTCAGTGACATCGGTGCCGGTTTGATTGGCGGGCTGGGGCTGGCGGCATCGGCGAATGTTGGCGACGACTTTGCGGTTTTCGAGCCGGTGCACGGTTCGGCACCGGACATTGCCGGGCGCGGCATCGCCAACCCGGCTGCGTTTTTGCTCTCTGCGGCAATGTGCGCGGAGCACCTTGGGCATCCGACCTCGGAACTTGCGCCCGCAGCCAAGCTGCGCGAGGCCGTCTACGCCGCCAAGTGCACCGCGCCGACGCCAGACCTCGGCGGCACCGCGACTACCAGCGAGTTTGTGACTGCAGTGCGGGCGGAGCTGGGGTTGTAGGCATTGACTCGATTACGAAGCGCAATTAAAGTGGTTGCTATCAATCCCAGCCGTTGACCCTCCGCCGATAAGGAGAGCGCCGATGACTGGGATTACTCATAGGGGGAGGGCCAAGAAATATGAGTAGAAACAGATATAGTGCTGCGCGAGCTGTGCCTTTACGCGAGATCACTACAGCAGTGCTTGTTGATGGTGGCTTTTACCGCAAACGTGCGGCAACACTGTTTGGTCATAAGACCGCAGAGGATCGCGCTGATGAACTGGTCAAGTACTGCCATCGCCATATACGTGAATCGCGCGCTGGACTGTACCGAATCTTTTACTACGACTGCCCACCGTCACAGCGGGTTGTTTATCACCCATTGCTCCAGCAGCAAGTCAACCTTGGTAAAAGTGAACTTTTTACCTGGACCAATGACTTCTTCGCTGCATTGGCTAAAAAACGAAGACGATCCTTTACACGTTAACTACACCGGAAAACAGGACCCTGAGGACGACGAAGAAGAGCTCTAGCTCCTACTGGAACTGGCTGAGGTCAATGCCTTCCAGTGGGTCCGACTCGCGGATATCTTCTTCCGGTGGCAGCGGCACCTCGCAGAGCACAACTGCCGCACCACATGGATCCTGCACAGTCGCCAGCGGACCGAACTCGGTAGCCTGCGGGGCAACGAGCACGGAACCGCCCAGTTCCTCAGCCTTGGCGACAGCGGTGTCGATGTTCTCCACGCCAAGGTAGGCCAGCCAGCCAACGAAGCTCTTATCTGCCGCATCGGTCTGTGCAGCAACCGAGCTGGCTACCAAGCCAGCGAACGGCGCCCCGTCTTCCATCGCAACTGCGAAAGTGCCGTGCTCATTCTTGTTGCGCACTGCGATTTCCCAGCCAAAGAAGTTGTGGTAGAAGTCCGCGACCTGCTCAAAGGTCTCCTCCGGGCCTGCGACCAGCTCGAACCACACCGGGGTGCCGGGCTCGCCCGCTGCGATAAAGGCCTGCTCACCCGGCTGTTCCAGCAGCCCAATGAGGCCACCGGCGGGGTCGGAAACGACGGCCATCGTGGATCCGTCGACAAGCGGGGTCGGTTCCTGGAAGACCTCAGCGCCGAGCTCGCGCGCCTTCTCGACGGCACCAGCGGCGGAGCCGACATGGAAATTCACGCGCCACTGATTGACGAAGGCATCCTCAGCGTCCTTATCGGCCTCAAGCAGCACCGACACCGGCATTCCGGACAGCATGGCAACGCGGCGACCAGCGGATGCCTCGCGGGCATCCTCATGGATTGGCGCGGTATTGCGATAAGCCCACCCGAGAACGCCGCGGTAGAAGCGCTCGGTCTTACGCGGTGCGGCGGAAAGCAGATCTACGCGCAGGGGCATGCCAAATTCGGCGGGAAATGCGGGCATGAGTTACAAGTTCCTCCACTTTTCAGGATCAAAGTCATCGTCGGCGGTGGCCTCATCAAAGTAGTCATCATCGACTTCATCGGCGGTGGCCACGCGTGCCGACATACCGGCAACAGAGACGACGTCCCCTGGACGCAGCACCTTGCCACGGCGGGTGTCGACCTCACCGTTCACGCTGACCTGGCCCTCGGCAATGAGTTCCTTGGCCAGACCGCCCGTTTCCACCAGGTTTGCCAACTTCAGGAATTGCCCGAGACGGATGGACTCATCCCGGATTGCGACATCGATAGGCTCCATGCCCTTAAGTGTGTCATATCCGGTGAAAATGGTCGGGGTTGGTTCGGGTCTGGTTCGGCTTTGGAGGCTTGGGAGACCTGGGAGCCACCCCATTTAAACTTCTATTTCAATAAAAACCTCGAACCGCGACGCAGATGAGGCAGCACACCCTAACATCGTTCTCATGTCTAATTCACGGTCTCCGAAGTGGCCCCGGATCGCCAGCGAAGCGCCAACTCGCCCTCCGCTACGCCATGTTATCGCCGCCTCGGTAGCCGTGAGCCTGCCGCTGATGACCCTGGCACTCATCTCAACTTCTGTCTCTGACCTGCTATTTCTGCCTCCTATTGGCGCTGCCATGGCGCTTATTGTCGGTGCGCCCAACTTGCCTCTGGCTCAGCCACGAAATGTCGTGGTCGGACACCTCATCGGCTGCACGACTGGCATCGCAATTCTGCACATGTTGGGTTCGACCATCATTGCTGCAGCGGTTGCCGCCGGCGTCGCCTTCGCGCTCATGCTTCTTGCTCGCGCGGCGCACTCCCCTGCCACCGCTACCGCTATGGTCACTGTGCTGATGCCACACGGTCATGGGCTTGCCAACGATTTCCGCTTCATAGGCTTCATTTTCGCTTCGTCGATCATGATCGTGGTGCTTGGCATCCTCGCAAATCGACTGCGCGGCCTTCGGTATCCCACCTACTGGTGGTAGGTGAATTCGGGGTCACGCACTCCGGCTAAATACGGCTATCAGTGGGATAATGACACTCATGCCAAAGCAGTGGATTAACAACACGACGACCGAAAAGATTGTCATCGTCGGCGCTGGTGGTTTTGGCCGAAACGTGGTCAGCTTCATCAAGGACATCAACGACTACGCAGCAGCCAACGGCCTACCACCGCAGTGGGAAATCCTAGGCATTATTGATGATGGCACCCCAGATATGACCTTTTTCCACAAAATGGGCGTGCAACTCTTGGGCAAAACCGAAATCCTCGCGGACTTGCCCGAGGGGGTCTACTACACAGTCGCAATCGGCAGCGGCGCAGCTCGACGTTCGATTGCGCAACGCGCAGATACCGAAGGGCTCGTGCCTGCGACTCTGGTCCACCCAGACACCAGCATCGGCGCGCTGGTCACGCTCGGCGAGGGCACCGTCATCTGCCCCGGAGCGCGCCTGACCTGCAATATTGAGGTAGGCAAGCACGCCCAAATCAATATGAATGTCACGATTGGCCACGATGCGGTGCTGCGGGACTACTGCACAATCTTCCCGCTCAATGCCGTGTCGGGCTTTGTCACGCTTGGCGAAGCCTGCACCCTAGGCGCCAACTCCGTAATCAACCCCGGCCTCACCGTTGGCGAGGGAGCGTACATCGGATCCGGAGCCGCAGTTACTAGCGATGTCGATGACTACACCGTTGTCGCCGGTGTTCCTGCAAGTGTGATTAAGAACCTGCGCTAGCCGAGACGTCCTTCTCCGACGAACCGGTGAACTCGGTCATAGTCACTTGCCCCTCTTCCGAGATCCCTTCACGCTTGAGCACCACCAAGATCGTGTCAAGCAGAATCTTTGCATCGAGCAGTAGCGACCAATTATCCACGTACTGCACGTCGTACTCGAAACGTTCTTCCCAGGTGATGCCATTGCGGCCCGAGACCTGGGCAAGCCCCGTAATCCCCGGTGGCACCTCATGGCGGCGTGCTTGGCGCGGCGAATAGCGCTCTAGGTACTTCATGCGCAGCGGACGTGGGCCAACGAGGCTCATGTCTCCACGCAGGACGTTAAAGAGCTCCGGGAGCTCGTCCAAGCTTGTCGAACGCAGGAATTTTCCCACCTCGGTGAGGCGGGACGCATCGTCGACAAGCCCCTTTGCCGGATTGACGTGGTGCATCGTCCGAAACTTGAGGATATTAAACGGCTCACCATCCTGGCCCGGGCGTTCCTGGCGGAATAGGACTGGCTTCCCCATGGAAAGTCGCACTGCCAGCGCCGTAGCGCCCATAACTGGCGACAGCACAATCAGACCTGCTGCAGATGCCGCGATGTCGACGCCACGCTTAATTACGCGTTGCGCGCGGATGCTCGGTGAATCCATTGGTCATCTCCTACTTTTCGTTGAACATTTCGCGCAGAATATTTTCGGCACGCGCATCGACTTCCGCATTAGAACGGTTCCTGACCAGCCAACCAACCGCACCCACTGCACCGGCCGCGGCAAACGACGCTGCCGCAACGCGCAGCTTCCTGTTGTCATTCTTGTTGTCAGGCGCACTTTGCTTGACGACGGCCACCGCTGGCTCCAGCTCCGGCACAACCGGCTCCGCGGTATCGGTGACCATGACTGGTTCGGGCTCGACTGCGGGTTCTGGTTGCGGCTGCTCATCCAGCTCTGGTTCTGCCGATGCTGCGGTCTTGCGCCGTAGGCTCAGCATTGTAAATGCTGCTGCAAAGCCAAATAGCCATAGCGAACGGGAATCGTAGTAGTAGCCGGAAAAAACCTGTGCCACAAGAACCGCTAACGCCACAGCTGCGGTCAGACCAGCTTGAAGAAACTTGAATAGGTGGCGACAGGCGATTGCCAGCACAACCAGCACAATCACAAACAGGCCGATACCAATGACACCCGCTTCAGATCCGACTGTGTAGAAGATATTGTGCGGATGCTCCAGTGGACGTGAAGACCTCGGTGTCGACAGCACAACGAAGCTATGCAGGCCTCCACCAAAGATGCGGTGTTCACTCATGATTCGGAAAGCTTCATCATGGAGATAACCGCGTCCGGAATCATGTTCTTTTTCGAAGGTCAATTGGATAAAGCGCGTCTTAAAGTATTCTTCAATCTCGGTACCTGCGATGAACCGCGAGTATCCATACGCGACCGCTGCGGCGACTGCGACGTAAAAAACAGTCGCCCACTTCCAACCCCAGTGAAAAAACACAGCTATTGCGGTAAAGAGGACTACCACGGTGGTAGCAACCAGTACACCGCGGCTTCCCGACGCAACGAGACCGTAAGCAAATGGTGCAGCAAACAAGAGAACTGCCCACATGAACTTACGCCACAGCATGAAAAACACAGCTGCCGCGATGCCGTACAGCATGAAACGGGCAAAGACATTCGGTCCACCGCCGAACGCCGTCATGCGCCCGACATATTTCGGACCAGTAATGCCACCGTAGAGAAAAATAAGCGAGCAAATGGCTACTGCTAACCACAGCCATACCAGTGCCTGAGGATGCAAATAGAACAGTATTGCTGACATCGTGGCGATGAGCCCAAGCGTTATCAACGCAGTAACGACAGGAGCAACTTCGGCAGCTTCGGGGGCCCACAGTCCGGACAGCATCATCCAGAACAACCAGGCATAGAAAGCCACTAATGCCCACACGGCCATCGGCCACTGCTTTACATTGCCAGCGCCTTTCATCGCATTCAGCCAACTCTGGCGCTGCGCTTCTGGGGTGCCGATGGCTGTAAGGATTGCAACGATTACCAAAATCGGCAATGCAAGAGAGAGATTAGGAAGCGCCGAAGAGACGTCCTTCATCGTCGTGTCGCCAACGTAGAGGACACCAGCAAACATTCCCGCGGCCACCACAATAAACAGCGACTGCAGTATTGGTTTTCGCTGTTTTACAGTTTCTCCTGCTACCTCTGTAGAAGTCATCCCAGCACTTCCTTCAAAACACCTATCACCCGCGCGACGTCATCATCATCCAGCGCCGGACCACTAGGAAGAGTAATGCCACGGGAGAAAAGATTCTCAGCGGTGCCGTTGATGCTGGCTCGTGCGTCCTCGTATACCGGCTGCAGGTGCATCGGCTTCCACAGGTGACGAGCCTCAATGCTGGCCTCACCAAGTGCTGCAATCACGCTGTCCGGGGTCAGCACGCCCTTATCGACGGCCTCCTGCGGCAGCACAATTGAGGTCAGCCAGCAGTTCTCGGTGAAACGCTCGTCGGAGTCAGAGAGCAAGCGGGTACCTTTACCAGGGGCATCGTCGTCAAGCGAGGCGAGCAGATCGATGTACGCATCGCGAATCTGGCGGCGGCGAGCAATCATGCCGTCCAGACGCGAGTGCTGCGCCCGCCCCAGTGCGGCAAGGAGATTGGAAAGTCGGTAGTTGTAGCCGATTTCGGTGTGTTCGTACCAAGCGACGGGCTGACGCGCCTGGGTGGACAGGTAGCGCGCGCGAGCGATGAGATCGGCATCATCGGACAGCAGCATGCCACCGCCGGAGGTGGTCATGATTTTGTTGCCGTTGAAAGACAGCGCGGCGGCACGGCCGAAACTGCCGGCCGGCTGACCATCGACACTGGCACCGAGCGCCTCGGCGGCGTCCTCGATGAGCGCGATGCCGAGTTCTTCCAGGCGTGGCGCGAAGGCCGGGTAATCGGCGCAGCGGCCAAAGAGGTCCACAATCATCACGGCGGGAACGCTCTTGCCCTCGGTGAGCAGCTCATCGACGGTGCGGAGCAGCAGCTCAGGGTCGATGTTTCCGTCCTCTGCCGCATCGACAAACACCGGCGTAGCGCCAACGTAAGCGATGGCGTTGGTCGTGGCCGCGAAGGTCATGGTGGAAACCGGAATGTAGTCACCTTCACCGATCCCCAGCGCGAGCAGCGCCAAGTGCAGGCCAGCGGTGCCGGAAGACAGCGCGAGCGCGTGCTCAACACCGCAGCGCTTGGCAATCTCCGCTTCAAACGCGTCTACCTCGGGTCCCAACGGAGCCACCCAACCAGAGTGGAGTGCGCGAACGACAGCCTGTTCTTCTGCTTCGGTGACTGTCGCGAGCGAAAGAAAGATCCGCTCATTGGGCTTGTTAGCGTCAGCGTTAGTCATTACTTCTGCACCTTTCGGACGCGGTTGAGTACCTCGATGAGCTGGGAGTACAGGCTGTCACGAGCAAAACGCTTCTCACCCAGTTCGCGGTTTCGCTGTCCCGCTGCGCGCATCTCATCGCGGTCGGAGATGATCTCAGCGAATCGCTTGGCCGCAGTCGGAATATCGCGCGAGAGACGCCAGCCGGCATCGTGCTCGGTTGCGGCTTCCTCCAGCCAGCCACCGTGGTTGAACACCACCGGACGCGATGCGGCCATGGCATCGAAGACCTTGTTCAGGGAATTGCCCTCCAGGCAGGGGTCATCACGCAGCGGCGATAGCGCGATATCGGCGGCAGACACGTACTTGGCGACATCTTCCTTCGGCTGACGGCCGAGGAACATCGCATCGGCATCGAGGCCAGCGTTCTCAGCGCGCTGGTACAACGCATCCGAGTCGCTTCCCTGCCCCAGCAGGACAAAGCGCACATTCTCCACGCCATCACGACGCAGCTGCGCCGCCAAATCCACAAGCCACTCCAGCTGGTAGGACATGCCAAAACCACCAGCGTAGACCGCCACCACGTCATCGCCCCAGCCCTGCTCCTTACGGAAAGCTGCACGCTGCTCGACCGGGACATCAAAACGCTCAAAGTCCGACGCATTCGGAATGACAGTCACGCACTTCTTCGGAGCTACCTCTTTGACGCCATCGGCCATCGACGGCGACAGCGCCACGACCTCGCTCGATGCCGCATAAAATGCCTTCTCCAGTTGCTTGGCCAGGAAAATCGCCACCGGATTATTGAGGTAGCCCAACTTGATTGGCACCTCTGGCCACAGGTCACGGATCTCCGCCACCAACGGCGCACGCTGGGTAAACTTCGCCACAATTCCCGGAACCGCCACAGTCAGCGGAGTCGAGGACGCGTAAATCACGTCGGCAGGCACACGGGCAGCAACCGCGGAGGCGCGCACCAGGAAGTTGAAGAAACTGACGATGCGCTCGCGCTTCGACATTTCATTGCGGTACGGAATCGCTAAACGACGCACGTGGATGCCATCGACCGTTTTATCCATGGCCTCATCGCGACCACAGATCATTGTCACCTCGTGGCCTGCAGCGGCCATTCGGCGGGCAAACTCGTAGGGTCGGGAACCACCCGGCTCACCGGGGAGAACAAAGTGCTGGTGGATA
Source organism: Corynebacterium sp. 239_CJEI (assembly GCF_001055995.1). Lineage (NCBI taxonomy): Bacteria > Bacillati > Actinomycetota > Actinomycetes > Mycobacteriales > Corynebacteriaceae > Corynebacterium > Corynebacterium sp. 239_CJEI. Next base: position 85,959 of record NZ_JVOW01000031.1, read on the forward strand.
TAAGTGATTCGCATTGTTTAGCTTTCCTCGATTACGTCGACGGGAAGTTCTTCGTTGGTGGTTGATGGATTTTTCGGGCCTCTGCTCGGCTGCATCAACGCCACTGCGGCAACAACGGCTGCTGCAAAGTAGACAACTGCGCTGGTCCACGCGAGACCGAGGGCGTCTCCGAGAAGAATGCCAATCGGGTAACAAATGACAGCGATAACGGCGGAAATGAGCTCCACTCGGCCAATTCGACGGGGATTGTCGCTGCCGAGAATTTCACCGCACAGGTGTCGGTAGCAGCCGAGCACCACGGCCGCGATAGTCAGTGGCAGCACCAACTCCCGAGCAGGCTCAAACTCATGGCCGAATACCGGCACGATGAGGAAGTAGAGTGCCATACCACCGAGCGCACCAAGCGCGCCGTACGCTGCAGTGACTATGCCAAGGTGTCGGAGCACACGAGACGGGGTGAGTTCGCGCCCCCTCTGGTCGCTGGTGCGCTGATCGGCGACTGACTGCGCGATCCAATACAGCGGTTCCGTCGCCGTCGCCACGACTACGAAAAGACCTAACGACGCCGGCGAGGCCAGCGCCGGCAGTAAAACGCGCCCCAAGCGTGTCGTCGTCAGCGGCCCCAGCCCCGATGCGATGAATGGGGCATTTGTTCGAGCCGTCTCTACCACTCCGCCAACACGAGAATCGGTGTGTTTGCGTGACTTCGCTAGCGACCAGATTGCCAGTGGCAGTGCCGGGAAGATATAGGCCGCAGCCCACCAGCGCCAGTCTTCGACTCCGGCGACATATAGTGCAGCGCTAATCAGCAGTACTGAGCCCTGGAAGCCGACGAATACTGCGACGAAGAAGGACACTCGATGGCGGCTGATAGCCATCGCACGAACCATGGAAAATGACACGGTAACCAAGGCGACGACGCCGGCCATTGCCGTCCACGGTCCGTAGACGACTCCTGCGATGGCGCAGGCAATCAGAGCGACCACGGTCATGGCGTAACCACTCGGAATGAGACCGTGGTCGTAATCATCGCGGCGCAGCAAAAGCCGATCGGCCCCAAAGCCGACGAATGGCGCCACAATATAGGCGAACTGCAAAACGGTAGCGACCTCGCCTCGACCGGCGGGCCCCAGCACTCGCGCGGAAAGAATACTGACCACAAAGGCGACGACTGCGGCGAGCGCTGAAGCTGCCGAAATCGTCGCAACTGTTCGAACTCTTTGCGCCAGCTGCCCGGAGTTAGAGGAGCTGGTAGTTGTCACGGTGGGGAGTCATCCTAACTTTTTTGCTTTCGCACTAACGGTTGCAAGTGATTGTGCACCGGTGGGATGCGCCTCAATACTGCTTTGCGCCCCACCGTGCTCTGCAAGCCAACGACGTGCAGCATCGTGATTATGTGTGCACGGGAGAATCCGCGAATTCAGCCGTTCCGGCTCAACACGTACCTCAGTGATTAGCGGATGACGATCACCGATCTTGGGAACCTCGCGGTCATCAACCAAATCCTCGGAGATCTTCTCACCGTCACGAAGACCCGTGTAGACAATCTCTACGTCTGCGTCATGGAGCCTGATCAGGTTCTCCGCCAGCTCAGCAATCTTGACCGGCTTACCCATCTCCAGCACCAGAGTCTCACCGGATTCTGCAATAACGGTAGCCTGCAGCACCAGCTGCGATGCCTCCGGAATGGTCATGAAGTAGCGCTGAACGTCAGGATGCGTCACCGTCACCGGGCCGCCCTCTTCAATCTGACGCTGGAAAGTCGTAATGACCGAGCCGCGCGAGCCAAACACGTTACCGAAGCGGACAGATGCCCAGACACCTTCGTGAGTTTTCCCCATGTGCGCAGTCAGACGTTCCGCAGCGCGCTTGGATTCACCCAGAATCGAGGCCGGGTTCGCAGCCTTGTCCGTGGAAATATTAATAACGGTTGAAACGTTGGCCGCAGCCGCTGCATCCAGGACGTTCTGAGTTCCGATGACATTGGTTTGCACTGCTTCTGCGGGATAGCTCTCCAGCAGCGGCAGGTGCTTGAGAGCTGCAGCATGGTAGACAACATCGGGCTTGCGCTCGGTGAAGATCTGCGTCAGCATTTCCGCGTCACGGATATCAGCCAGGACGGTATCGGAGCCGTCGAGAAGCGCCGAACCCGTCAGCGACAGCTGCGTGGCATGCAAGCCGCCCTCATCGCGATCCAGCATGATCAGTTCTGCCGGCTCAAAGCGGTGAACCTGTCGGCAGATTTCGGAACCGATAGAACCTCCAGCGCCGGTGACCAGCACCTTCTTACCGCGGATTATGGAAGCGACCTTGGATTCATCCAGGTGCAGAGGCTGACGGCCAATGAGGTCGGCGATGTTAATTTCGCGCACCTGCGAGGTAGCGACAGCACCACGGTGGCGCGAGTACTCTTCCACCGGCGGCAGAATGAGCAGGCGCAGGGACGATTCCTCACAAATGTGGTTGAGGACGTTGATGCACTCAGTGGACAGTGGCTCATCAGTAGCAATGATGACCGACTGCGCCGAAGTGCGCGATGCGAGCTCACCCAGCTGATCAATTCCACGAATCACGCGGAGACCATGGATACGAGAAATATGGCTCTCGCTGCTTTCTTTGGGATCGACGATTCCAACCAGGTGGAAGCGGTTCTCACGGGAGATACCGGAATCCGTAAGACTGTTAATAAAGAACTTGGCGCGACGGCCTGCACCGAGAACAATCAAGCGATCATCCGTCTGACGGGAGCCAAAGTTGTTGGTAATCCAGCGAGCGAGAGTGCGGGTATAGATACTTGCCAAAGTTGCGACACAGCCACCGGCGAACGGAACGTACCACGCAATTTCCGGGAAGGTCTTCAGGATTTGAGCCAAGCCAGTGGCTGCGGTAGCACCGCCCATGCTGATGCTCAGCAGAACAATATCTTCAGTTCGACTGCCGGGCCATACGCGTTGTGGGTTGGTGTACTCCCCGAGCAGCAGGCCGAGCAGGACGATGACGGCCACGGCGACAGCGACAACCAAAAAATTAGTGCCTGATATTTCAGAGAAAGATACCAATTCACCGCGGACGATTCCGTTAGCGGCGGACAGCGCAATCAGCCAGGCGAGTACGTCAAATACGCACCAGGCGAGCTGCTTCCAGTCTCGGATAAACATTCTTATGCCTTTTACTGCTGGTTAAATTTTCTTACGCACAATGCGTTCCACAGGCTTGGCATACTATGCGATATGAACTACATTTACAGCCCCCTACTACAAAGGGCTACCCCATCGTTCGGGTAGCCAAAAAGCCACCTTTACCACTCATCATTCTCCCTGGTAAAACAACGTTTCACCAACTGTTTACTGAAGCTTCAATCTGTTTACATTCATCTAACTAGCTGTACAAACTAGCTTCTAACGTAACCACTTCCTGACGATTGCAATTAATGCACAATCACCTCTTTATTGAGATGTTTATTCGAGGAAGTATTTGCGTGAATACTCAAACAATCGTTTTTGACAAAAGGGTTACACTTCCCCGTGAGCACATCATCAATGCGTCGGGCACGCGCTTTCATCACCCGGAAGCCCTTCCTTGCTGCCCTGATGCTGATTCAAAACCGGATGGGTCAGACACAGAAGACCACACAGTTCTGGCAGGCCCACAAAAACGGCGAAGACCCGACCAAATAAAAGCACTCTTACATGCGCCCATATTAAATGCGCACCCAGTATGCGTATTATTGATATATGTCGTCGCACGCCACACCAGAACCCCAATCCCCCACAACCAAACCGCCTACTAAGCCTGGCAAGAAGCGCCGCATGTCCTGGCATCGCAAGGCCGGTATGCCAGTGCGCTGGTGGTTCGCCTCCATCATTGTGGCAGCACTCATTCACCCTTTCGTCACCGATGGCCGTTGGCTGTTGGTGCATCTCTTTACCCTCGGCGCCGTCACCAACTCCATCCTCATCTGGGGCCGCCACTTCACCGAAAAGCTACTGAAAATCGACGTGCCCGTTGGCAATCGGAAGATTCAGTTGGCAAATATTTACCTGCTCAACGTAGGTATTGTCGCAACGGTCGTCGGCAAGCTCGGTGACTGGTGGCCAGTGACCACCGTCGGCGCGGCGGTCATCGGCGTCGCCGTCGCATGGCATGCGATTTCCCTCGGACGCGACCTGGTAGCGAAGCGCGATCGGCCATTCGCCATCTCCGTTGCGCACTACGTCGCGTCGGCATGCCTACTGCCCATCGGCGCTGCACTCGGCGCCATCCTCGCATCTCCGAAGGGCAAAGCGCTTCACGACGACCTCCTATTGGCACACGAAGCCGTCAACCTCATTGGCTTCCTCGGGCTCGCGGCCTGCGGCACGCTCATCACCATGTTCCCAGCGCTGTGGCGAACCCAGATGTCGCCGCATTCCCGCCCGAAGCTGGCACTAGCAGTACAGCTCATAGGTATCGCAGTTACCGCGATCGGTGCACTGACCAGCTTCAACTGGATCGCCTCGGTCGGCCTTGGCATTATCACTATCGGCTGGGTCATAGCCGCCATCCCGTGGGCACACAACGTCATGACTGTCGCTAAAGACCCGCGCGACCGTCTCAGCTACCCGGCGCTGTCTGTCGCGGCCGCCATCGTATGGCTAATCGGCACACTCGCAGTCGCCACAGTCAAGGCGCTTGACGACGGCTTCGTAATCTCAACCCTCACGCTGCCGCTGGTAATCGGTTTCGGCGCTCAGTTGCTTATCGGCATGATGAGCCAACTCCTGCCCGCAACCATCGGCGGAGGTGCTGGTCCAGTCTCAGCAGGTATGAAGGAACTTGACCGTGCGGGCGCATTCCGCTGGTCGACCATCAATATTGGTCTGGCACTGTGGCTGATGCCGCTGCCTTCCTGGACCAAAGTGGCGGTCTCCGCAATGGTCTCCCTTGCCTTGGTGTCTTATCTGCCACTTGTCGGCCGTGCCGCGAAGGCTCAGATTGGTGCGTTAAGAGAGAGTCAGAAGGCACGGGCCAACAAGGAAGCAACGCGGAACCCGGTCGAACTGCACGCAACTGCACGTCGACTCGGTGCTCAAACTACCGCTGCTCTGGCTGTATTGGGCCTGGTAGTAACCGTCGGCGTTGCGCTGAGCGGTGGCGGTGGCGGTACGGGAAGCATTGAAACCACCAGCGATGTTGCGCCCACCGGAGAAACCGTCGAGGTGACGGTTACTGCCAACGATATGACCTATACCCCGAACGTTATAGAGGCGAACCCCGGCGACCGACTGGTCATCACCATGGTCAACGCTGATTCCCAGGTCCACGATCTGCGCTTGGCCACCGGCGAGGACACCGGACGTGTCGCCCCTGGCAACTCCGCCACCATTGAAGTGCCGGTTGTTCCCGGTGACATTGACGGCTGGTGCACCATTGCTGGTCACCGCCAGATGGGCATGACGCTCACGGTCAATGCAGGTGGCTCGAATCATTCACACCGCACCGGGAACAGCGGCCACTCCGACCACGCAACGCCAGGCGCACTCGGGAATGTCGGCGAACAGCCCGGTCCGGACTCCCCCACCATCAATCCAATGTTGACGCCCGCCGAGGACACCACAGTCCACCACGTCACCCTGCGAGCCAGCGAGTTCACCGGCTACGCTGCCCCTGGCGTCGAGCAGCAGCATTGGGTATTCAACGGCAAACCGCTGGGGCCAACTCTGCGCGGCAAGGTGGGCGACGAGTTCGTCGTCACGCTCATTAACGATGGCACGATGAGTCACTCCATCGACTTCCACGCGGGCATCGTTGCACCGGATGAGCCTATGCGCGACATTGCCCCTGGTGAACAGCTTGAGTACCGCTTCCGTGCCGACCGCGCGGGCATCTGGATGTACCACTGCGCAACCATGCCCATGTCCATGCACATCGCTGCCGGTATGCACGGTGCCGTCATCATCGACCCACCGAATCTCACTGATGTTGACCACGAGGTTCTTCTGGTGCAGTCGGAAAGCTACTGGGGCGAGGACGGCCCCGACGCCGACAAGACCATGGCCGAGGACCCCGATATCTACAAGTTCAACGGCTACCCCGACCAGTATCTCACCCACCCAATTCGCATTCGCGCAGGTGAGACGGTACGTTTCTGGGTACTTGCCGCCGGCCCCAACAAGGGCACGAGCTTCCATATCGTCGGCACGCAGTTCCATCGCGTGTACAAGGAGGGCGCGCTTTTGCTTGACGACGGCGTGGGCGGTGCCCAAGCCCTTGACCTCGGTGCCGCGCAGGGTGGTTATGTTGAGGCCGAATTCCCGGAGCCAGGCACGTACCGCTTTGTCGACCACCAGATGGTGCATGCCGAAATGGGGGCACGCGGCAACATAGTGGTGAACTAAACCAGGGCTTACAACTTAATTGGAGCATCCTCCGGCTCGACAGCGCGCGGCAGATTGGACTCGCCCATCAAGTACTGGTCCACAGCCTCGGCGCAGGCGCGGCCTTCGGCGATAGCCCACACAATCAAACTGGCCCCGCGGCCATTGTCACCGGCCACGAACACCGGACCGTCGAAGTTCTGCTCGATGTCGCTGCGCACGGCGAGGTAGTCGTCGTCACGCATCATCACACCGCGATCGTTGAACTGAATCCCCAGCTCATGGGGCAGACCGCCGCGCTCCGGACCGGAGAAGCCCAGCGCGATGAGAACTAGGTCGGCATCGAGTTCGAAATCCGTGTCCTCCATGGGCACGCGCTTGCCATCGATGACCTCGACCTCGTTGGCGGACAGGCCGGTCACGTGACCGTCCTCGCCGTGGAAGGAGACGGTGTTGACGTTGAAGACGCGCTTGCCCAGGGTCTCGCCGGTGACGCGAGCGTTAAGGCCGAGCGCCTCGGTAACCTCTGGCGGTTCGGAACCGGTGATGGTGTACTCACCTTCTTCGTGAGCAGTCGCCACGCGCCAGACCAGCGGGTACATCGGCCACGGAGTCGACGCCGCACGGGACTTCGGTGCACGGGGGCGAATATCGAACTGCGTGACGGACGCCGCTCCCTGGCGCAGCGCGGTACCGAAGCAGTCAATGCCGGTGTCACCGCCGCCAATGACAACGACCTTCTTGCCCTTCGCATCAATCGGCGGGGTGTCGAGCTCGCCTGCGGCAACGCGGTTGGCACCCGGCAGGTACTCCATAGCCTGGTGAATACCCTCCAAATCACGGCCATCGACAGGCAGGTCGCGGGCCAGTGACGCGCCGGTAGCTAGGACCACTGCATCGAATTCGGCCAGGTCAGCAGCCGTCGGTGAGATGTTGGTGCGGAACTCAGTGCCCTCGATTTCCATCTGCTCGAGACGACGGTCGAGGAAACGCTGCTCCATCTTGTAGTCCGGCACGCCGTAGCGCATCAGACCACCAATCTTGTCGTCGCGCTCGAAGACCGTGACATCATGCCCGGCGCGAGTCAGCTGCTGTGCTGCAGCAAGGCCCGCCGGCCCGGAGCCGATGACAGCGATGTGTTGGCCGGTGTCGAAAGTCGGCACAATCGGCTGCACCCAGCCCTCATCGAAGCCGCGTTCAACGATGGCCAGCTCGATGTTCTTAATGGTCACGGCATCATCATTGATGCCGAGCACACAACCGCCCTCACACGGTGCCGGGCACAGGCGGCCCGTCCACTCCGGGAAGTTGTTGGTGGCGTGCAAGCGCTCGAAAGCCTCGTGCCAGCGGTTCTGACGAACCAGGTCATTCCACTCCGGAATGATGTTGCCCAGCGGGCAGGCCGAGTGACAAAACGGCACACCACAGTCCATACAGCGGGTCGCCTGCTGTTGCACCTGCTCGTTGCTAGCCTCCTCATAGACCTCTTTCCAGTCCATCAGACGCAGCGGAACCGGGCGATGAGCAGGCTCTTCGCGCTGGAATTTCATGAACCCCTTCGGATCAGCCATTGGTTACTGCCTCCATGATTGCTTCGTTGATGTCAGCGTCGTTGTCCTTTGCCTTCGCGACTACGTCGAGAATTCGGGCGTAATCACGCGGCATGATTTTGATGAACTGTGCAGCCGGGAACCGAGTCTTAGAACCCGTGAGCTTGCGGTGCTTCGACAGCGTGGCCTCCAACCAGCTGATGTCCTCATCATCGAGCGGCACAATATCGACCAGCTCGGTGTTGATGTTCGCCCGCGTCGCCTCGTTATCCAGCAGGTAAGCGATACCGCCACTCATACCGGCGCCGAAGTTGTGACCGACCGGGCCCGCCACTACGACGCGGCCACCGGTCATGTACTCGCAACCGTGGTTACCGATGCCCTCGACCACGGCCGTAGCACCGGAGTTACGCACGCAGAAGCGCTCACCGACAGTGCCGCGGACGAAGATCTCACCGCTGGTGGCACCAAAACCAATGACATTGCCGGCAATGGTGTCGGTAGCCACATCCGCGGTCGGCGGGGCCGAACGTGAAGGTCGAACCACAATCTTGCCACCGCACAGGCCCTTGCCGACGAAGTCGTTGGCATCGCCCTCCAGCTTGATGGTCACACCGGCCGGCAGGAACGCACCCAGCGAGTTACCGGCGGAACCGAGCAGGTTGACGACGATGGAGTCGTCGGCAAGCCCCTGCTTACCTGCGACTTTGGTGACTTCATACCCCAGGCGCGTGCCCACGGAACGGTTCACATTGCTGATGGCGTGGTGCAGCGATACCGGTGTCGGCGCCAGCCCATTCGCGCGCGCCGTACGCAGCGCGGGCTGCGCTTCGTCGATGAGGCGCTCATCCAACGCGCCCTCAAGGCCGTGGTCCTGCGCCTTCGTGCAGTAGGAATCCTGGTCCGCAAAGAAGGGGCTTTCGGCAACGTGCAGGATTCGCTCCAGGTCAAGCTTTGCGACGCGCGGAAGGTTGTCGAGATCCTTGCGCGGACGCAGGCACTCGGCATGTCCGACCGCTTCATCGATGGTGCGGAAACCCAGCTCAGCGAGGTATTCACGGACCTGCTGGGCGATGAAGGTGAAGAAGTTGACCACGTGCTCGGCACGGCCGGTGAACTTGCTCCGCAACTTCGGATTCTGGGTGGCAATACCAACTGGACAGGTGTCCAGGTGGCAGACGCGCATCATGACGCAGCCCTCAACCACCAGCGGAGCGGTAGCAAAACCAAACTCCTCAGCACCCAGCAACATCGCGACCACGACATCACGACCGGTCTTGAGCTGGCCATCGCACTGCACGCGGATGCGGTCGCGCAGCCCGTTGAGCATCAGGGTCTGCTGGGTTTCAGCGAGCCCCAGCTCCCACGGACCGCCGGCGTGCTTGAGGCTGGTCAGTGGCGAGGCACCAGTGCCGCCATCGTGGCCGGAGATCAGCACGACGTCGGCATGCGCCTTCGAGACACCAGCGGCGACGGTACCCACGCCCTGCTCGGAGACGAGCTTGACGTGAATGCGGGCGCGCGGATTGGCGTTCTTGAGGTCGTAGATGAGCTGTGCCAGATCCTCGATTGAGTAGATGTCGTGGTGCGGTGGCGGCGAGATTAGCCCCACGCCCGGGGTGGTGATGCGGACTTCCGCGATCCACGGGTAGACCTTGTTCGGTGGCAACTGGCCACCCTCGCCGGGCTTTGCACCCTGGGCCATCTTGATCTGGATGTCGGTGCAGTTGGACAGGTAGTGGCTGGTCACACCGAAGCGGCCCGATGCGACCTGCTTGATGGCAGAGCGTTTCCAGTCGCCGTTGGCCTCCATTTCGAAACGGTCTGGGTCCTCGCCACCCTCGCCGGAGTTGGACATGGCGCCCAGGCGATTCATAGCGATGGCCAGCGTCTCATGTGCCTCCGCAGAGATGGAGCCATAGCTCATTGCGCCGGTGGAGAAACGCTTGACGATGCTCGAGACCGGTTCGACCTCATCAATGTCGATTGGCTCGCGGTCCGAGGCGAACTCGAGCATGCCGCGCAGAGTTGCCAGCTGCTTGGTCTGCTCATCAACCTTGTTGGTGTAGTCGCGGAAGACCGCGTACTGACCAGTGCGGGTCGCATGCTGCAGCGTGTAGATTGTCTCTGGGTTGAATAGGTGGTACTCGCCTTCGCGACGCCACTTGTACTCGCCGCCGAGATCCAGCTCACGGTGTGCCTGCTCTTCCGGACGCGGCAGGAATGCGCTGCGGTGACGGGCGGCAACATCTTCTGCGACCTCGTCGAGACCAATACCTTCCAGCGGAGAAACAGCGCCGGTGAAGTACTCGTCCAGGAACTCCTGCGACAGACCGACGGTGTCGGCCAGCTGAGCGCCACGGTAGGACTGCAGTGAGGCGATACCCATCTTGGACATGACCTTCAGCACGCCCTTGGAGGCAGCCTTGCAGTAGTTCGAGCAGGCCTGATCCAACGTCAGAGCTCCGAGCTGGTCCTTCATGCGCAGCTCATCGATGGTTTCGAAAGTCATGTATGGGTTAATGGCATCGGCACCAAAGCCCAGCAGCATGGCCATGTGGTGCACCTCGCGGGCGTCGCCAGCCTCAATGATGAGGCTGGCGCGCGTGCGAGTGCGCTCCTCCACCAGGTGGTGGTGAACCGCGGAGGTCAGCAGCAGCGACGGGATAGGGGCAAAGCGCTCGTTGGACTCACGGTCAGACAGCACAATCAGTCGGGCACCACGGTCGATGGCCTCAGAGACCTCACGGCGGACACGACGGATAGCGTTGCGCAGGCCGCGGCCACCGCGGGCGACCGGGTACAGACCGGAGATGACCTCGGCACGGAACTCGGAATACTCCTCGTTCTTGCCCGCCTGGCACAGGGTGACAAAGTCGTGGTTGTCCAGGATTGGATGCTCAAGCCGGATGCGACGGGCGGCATCGGCGGTGGGCTCCAGGATGTTGGTCTCTGCCCCCAGCAACGTATTCATGCTGGTGATGGACTTTTCGCGCAGCGAGTCCAACGGCGGGTTGGTCACCTGCGCGAACCGCTGCGAGAAGAAGTCGAACAGCATGCGAGGGCGGTTGGACAGTGCCGCAATCGGCGTGTCTGAGCCCATCGAACCCAGGCCCTCCGCGCCGGTGAGTGCCATCGGGCGGATGATGAGGTCAACGTCTTCTTCGGTGATGCCGAAGACGCGCTGTCGTAACACCGCGCGGGCATGCGGCATGTACTGGTAGCGCTCTCGTGGCAGGTCGGTGATGTCGACCAGGCCCTCTTTGATCCATTCCTCGTATGGACCGGTGGCGGCCAGCGTGGACTTAATCTCCTTGTCCTCAATAATGCGACCGGCCTTCATGTCCACCAGGAACATGCGCCCCGGCTGCACGCGCGTGCGCTGCACAATCTGCTCCGGCGGGATATCCAGGACACCAGCTTCGGAGGCCATCACCACCAGGCCCTCGTCGGTCACCCAGATGCGCCCCGGGCGCAGACCATTGCGATCCAGGGTGGCACCGATGACCTGGCCGTCGGTAAAGCAGATGGCAGCGGGGCCGTCCCACGGCTCCATCAGGCAGGCGTGGTACTCGTAGAACGCGCGAACCTGCGGGCTGAGGTTGTCATCGTGCTCCCAGGCCTGCGGAACCATCATCATGACCGCATGCGGGAGACTACGACCACCGAGATGCAGTAACTCCAGGGCCTCGTCGAAACGCGCAGTGTCAGAACCGTTGGGGTCGCACACCGGCAGCGCGCGGTCGATGTTGCCCAGCTTGCCAGAGCGAATCAGCGACTCGCGGGCGCGCATCCAATTTTCGTTGCCGCGCACGGTGTTGATTTCGCCATTGTGAGCGACGTAGCGGTACGGGTGTGCCAGCGGCCAGGACGGGAAAGTGTTCGTGGAAAAGCGCGAGTGCACGATGGCGAGCGCGGAAGTGACTTCCTTCTGCTGCAGGTCAAGGTAGAAATCCTTCAGCTGCGGAGTAGTCAGCATGCCCTTGTAGACGATCGTGCGGCTGGACAGCGACGGGAAATACACGGTGTCGCCACCAGAGCCCTCACCGGCACCCTGTTCACCCAGCTCTCGCTCGCAGCGCTTACGCAGGAAGAACATCTTGCGGTCGAGATCGATATCGCTGAGCTGGCGCCCCTCGTAGTTCTTCGCGGTAACGAAGAGCTGACGCAGCACCGGCATAGCCTGGCGAGCCATCTGGCCAAGCCCGTCAGCGTTAATCGGCACATCACGCCATGCCAAGATCTCGATGCCCTCTTCGGCGCAGATATCTTCAATAGCCCGGATGGCATCGAGGGTGGCCATGCGCGACTGCGGCAGGAATGCAATACCGGTGGCATAGGTGCCAGCCGGCGGCAAAATAACGCCTTCCTTGCTCAGCTCAGCACGGTAGTAGGCATCCGGAACCTGAATGAGAATGCCGGCACCGTCGCCGGTGGTCTTCTCAGCGCCGGCGGCACCGCGGTGGTCGAGGTTGACCAGTGCCTGAATGCCCTTTTCCACAATGTCATGGGTCTGGCGACCGTAAATGTCGGCAACAAAGGCCACGCCACACGCATCATGTTCGTTCGACGGGTGGTAGAGACCTTCCCTCTGAGGACCACGAGGCAATGTGGTCGCTGCTTCGGTCAGAGTCATGGCTGTCTTAGCTGTCATGGCTGTTTTCCCCTTGTAGGTGCAATGTGCCAATTGGGGGACACGGGTTATCTATATTTCCAACTGTTTTAACAATGCACTTTCATCTAGGCGTATTGCAATACGTATTTAGGGAACTAGCTATATTTACCCACCCCCGAAGGAGCTAGAACACCCTTCCCGTTCGACTAAAACCGGGCTTTTACTACCCGCTTTAACGCCATAACCCCCTAATCGAGCTACCACCCCCGCTAACTACGCACAATTGTTCGATTCTTTAGCAAACCTCCCTCCATACCCAATCCGCCCCCACCGCTATGGTTAGCTCCATGCTCGCCAACCGTCGTTTCCGCTCGCCACTGCAGGGCCTCGCCCTCCTTATCGGCGCAGCGACAATCCTCAGCGGCTGCACGGCCCCCACAGCCCCCACCCCAGAGAGCCAGTCATACAGCCCGGCACCGGCACCCGCATTTACGCCCGAGCCAGAGGAACCCGCGCCCGAGATTCCCGAAGCGCCCCACACCCCCGCCGCCCCGGACACCCCAGCGCCCGGCACATCGCCTATCGACGGCATCCGTAGCGCCCTCAACCAGCTGGAGGTAAAAGGGCGCGCACCGAAAACCGGCTATGCGCGCGATGAGTTCGGGCAACGTTGGAGCGACGACGTCTCTGCCGAGTTTGGGCACAACGGATGTGACACGCGAAACGATATTTTGAATCGTGACCTTATTAATAAGGAGTACAAACCAAATAGCCACGATTGCGTCGTGCTTTCAGGGCAATTACTGGATCCCTATACCGGCACGATGATTGAGTTCCAGCGTGGCCGCGATACCTCTTCTGCCGTTCAAATCGACCATGTCGTAGCCTTAAGCGACGCCTGGCAAAAGGGGGCACAGCAACTCCCGCCCGAGGTTCGGCAGGACTTTGCCAATGACCCCCTCAACCTCTTGGCCGTCGATGGCCCCGCCAATCAACAGAAGCGGGATAGCGATGCCGCATCCTGGGTACCCGCCAATAAGCCATTTCGCTGCCAGTATGTCGCTCGCCAGGTGGCAGTAAAACAGAAATACCACCTGTGGCTCACACAGGCGGAGTACGATGCCATCGACCGTTGGCTCTCTACCTGCACACCAGAGGATGAGCCCGCACTTGCCGCCCTAACCCTGAATTAGGGCAACTTCCTCCGGCGCTCACCGATGCCACACACCGAGGCTCAAGCCGGCGAATATGTCACCTATTTAGCTACGTGTTCGCAACCTCCGCCCCTCCTAGTCGCGAACATTTCTATTTTTCTGAAGATTCCTAGCCCCCTAATTTCTGGGGGCGACCGCCATTCAGCTACTGCCCGCCCCGTCAAACAAACCAACCGAAAACCCCTGGGTTCATAGAGTTATATACGTCAATATCAGAATTGAATTCGTTACCGTAGTGTTATCATTTCGTTATATTCACTGCTTCCTGTCGGTTTATAACTGTTTGATAACACTGTATCCTCGAGCCCGTACGCGAAAAGGTACCCGTCGTAAAGCATTGCGCACGCCGACTGCGTATTTTTTACTTTTCTTCGTGGAAACTACTTTTTGACGCGGCACAGGTTTGTTAAAGTCTGGTTGTTACAAAATCGCACTACCGTGACTGATGGTGTCAGTGTGACTAAAGAGTCGCTTGGCGCTATTAATCGCTTGTCCATCATCTTGGAGGATTCTCACCCATGGCAGCTGAAATGAAGGCTCCGGAAGTACCACTTGGGCTCCAAATCAAGGCTTTTGCCCAGTCGATTCCACCACTCCTGCGTACTGGTGCCCTGTACATGACTCCGAAGACGGCGCCGAAGATTCTCGATTACCTGCGTCGCCTGAAGTTCTCCGTCGCCAGCCTGATTTCCATGAGTGCGCTGCGCTACCCGGATCGCCTCGCCCTTGTCGACGATGACGGTGAACTCACCTATTCTCAGCTGCTTGACAACTCTCACGCCCTGGCTCGCGCCTTGATGGACCGTGGCATGACCCAGAAGTCCAGCTTCGGCGTTATCGCACGCAACGGCCGCGGCATCATCCTGCCGATGGCCATCAAGGGATTCATCGGCTCCGAAATTATGCTGATGAACATCGGCTCCGGCCCGACTCAGATTCGCGGTGTCGTTGACCAGAATAAGGCCAAGTTCCTGTTCGTCGATGACGAGTTCCTGGGCAACCTGCCAGAAGACCTCGACGATGTCACCGTCGTTATTACCTCCGTGACCAAGCCGGAGACCCGCAAGAACGCGGGCAAGAACTTCGTGTTCATGGAAGACCTCATTGAAGAAGGTCGTACATCGAACGCCAAGCTAGATCCGAAGCCGGAGCAGGGACGCATCATCATCATGTCCTCCGGCACCACCGGCATCCCGAAGGGTGTCCTGCGCAATGAGCCCAAGACACCGGCAACCGTGGGTGCAATCGCCGATCGTATTCCGTGGCGCCGCAACATGGTCATTCACCAGTCCGCATCCATGTTCCACGCCTGGGGCTGGGCAAATGTGCTGATTGGCATGGCTACCGGCTCCACCATTGTCACCATGCGTGTCTTCGACCCGAAGAAGGCTGTTGACCAGTGTGAACAGTACGGCTGTAACGGCATGATTTCCGCGGCCTTCTTCCTGCGCCAGATCAAGGATGTTCTGGATGAGGAGCCGAACCGCAAGATTGGCCCGTTCCGCTTCATTGTCTCCTCTGGTAACGCCATCCCGGGCTGGCTCGTCTCCGCGCTGACTCACCGCTTCGGTCCGGTTATCTGTAACTTCTACGGCTCCACCGAGGCCGGCCTGTGCTCCATCGCATCCGGCGCGGACCTCGCAGCCCGCCCGGACTCCGCAGGTCGCCCGGCAATTGGCGCCAAGGTTCGCATCCTGGGTGACGACGGCAAGGAAGTCGAGCCGGGTGAGGTTGGCATGATCCACACCGCTCAGGAGCTCTCCTTCATCGGTTACCTGAACAAGAAGGACAAGTTCACCACCGTCGATGGCCTGTTCCAGATTGGTGACCTCGGCCGTATCGACCAGGACGGCTACCTGTACATCTGTGGTCGCTCCGACGACATGGTGATCAAGGGCGGCGAGAACGTCTTCCCACGCGAGGTCGAAGAAATTCTGGGCCCGGTGCCGGGCATCGCCGATGTCTTCTGCCACGGCAGCAACGAAAACGACGAGATTTTCGCTGACCTGTTCCTCTACGTTGTCCGCGAGGACAATGAGGCCGGCAAGAACCTCACCGAGGACATGCTGCGCGAGTACGTCCGCGAAACTCTGGCCGAGCACTCCACTCCGGACCGCGTCTTCTTCGTCGACTCCCTGCCGCGCAACGCCATCGGCAAGGTTGTCCCGCGCGAGGTCAAGGCGATGCACGAGCGCCTGAATCTGGACGCTCAGTAAGAAGCCTGCACACGAAAGTGTGCCCACCGGCTATCCGCCTGGTGGGCACACTTTTTGCTTGTCTCAGCTACCTTTTGCGCGGCTATCCGCGCGGGCGCACCTGGATTTCATCCACGTTGGCATCCGCTCCGGTATCAACGGCCAGACGTACTGCGGCTGCGATCGATTCAGGCCGCATGAACTTCGTGCCGTCGTAACGCCAATCAGCATCATCGCGGTGCCAATTCGACTGCAGCTGAACCTGCATATCGGTATCGACGCGCCCGGGGTGCACGGAGCTGACTCGAACCGCGCCACGCTCTTCCTCGCGCAGCGCATCGGTGAAGGCCCGCAGCGCGAACTTCGACGCTGCATACGGTGAAGTACCAGCTGAAGCGCGGAATCCCGAGCCCGAGTTGATGGTTACCAGCGTGCCCTCCGCCTTGCGCAGCGCTGGCAGCAGCTGGCGTGTCAGGTCGGCGACGGCGACGACGTTGATGTCCATAATTCGCGACCAGTCCGCACGCGAAACCTCCGCCACGTCCCCATCGACGTACACGCCCGCCGAGTGCACGAGCACATCCAGCCCGCGCCCACCGAGCGCCTCCAACAGCTTTGCCACTTCCGCGTTTACGGCGTCGGTATCACCCAGATCAGCAACGAATACGCTTGCCGACGGCAACTGCGACGCCACCTTCTCGGCAGACTCAGCACTGGTAGCGCCCACAATGACATGGTGGTCACGGGAGAGATCCTTGGCGACCGCCAGGCCAATACCACGGCTTGCACCCGTGACCAGGGCAATCTTGGTGTCAGCGGCAATATCGATGCTCATGTACGGCTCCTCTATGTAGTCGGTTTACTTCTTCGGCTTCGCGCCGCCCACCTGGTCGATGGGGGTCACCTGCAGGAAGTCAATGTTGACGCGCTTCGGACGGGTGGCCGCGAACACAATGATGTCGGCAACATCATCGGCGGTCAGCGACTCAACGCCATCGTAGACCGCTGCGGCCTTGGTCTCGTCGCCGTCGAAACGCACGAGTGAGAAGTCGGTGTGGACGCGCCCCGGATCGATTTCGGTGACGCGCACGCCATCGGCAGCAACCTCTTGACGCAGGACTTCCACCAGCGCGCGCTCAGCGTGCTTGGCTGCGTTGTAACCGGCGCCGCCGGTGTAGACCTGACGGCCGGCAATTGAGCCGACGGTGAGCACAATGCCGCTGGTGGACTTCAATGCGGGCAGCAGCGCGCGGGTGACGCGCAGGGTGCCCAGCACGTTGACCTCGTACATCCAGCGCCACTTTTCCTCGACAGCGCCTTCAACCGATTCCATGCCCCAGGCGCCACCGGCGTTGTTAACCAGCACGTCGACGCGCGGTTCGGTCTTAGCCAGCGCCGCCACATCGGCGTCAGAGGTCACGTCAACCTTGTAGACCGTCGCTTCACCACCGGCAGCGCGAATCTCCTCCGCGACAGCCTCAAGCTTGTCCTCGCGGCGGGCTCCCAGCACGACGCGGAAACCTTCAGCTGCGAACTGCTTGGCAGTGGCTGCACCAATACCGGAAGAAGCACCGGTAACTACAGCTACTTTCTTGCCATTAGTTGAAGTTTCAGAGGTCATGGGGGCTTAACTCCTTGCTACATGCGTCTACTGATATTCCCGACTGTAGTCATACGACACCCTCCTGCGCCGAAGACTGCGCGTGCTTTACACCTGATGTTCCACGTGAAACGTATATAAAACTGTGCAGGAATTTTCCCGATTCACCTCATACGCAGCTGCTAAAACCGCGATACTGGTTGCATGTCTGACCAGCCTCACTTCCCACATCTTCTCTCCCCTCTCGACGTCGGTCCTCTAACTCTGCGCAATCGCATCATCATGGGCTCAATGCACTCCGGCCTGGAAGATCGCACCCGTGATATCCCCAAGCTGGCTGCCTACCTGGGTCGACGCGCCGAAGGTGGCGTGGGACTCATCGTCACCGGCGGTTATGCTCCCAACATCGAAGGTTGGCTGACTCCGGCCGGTTCGATGATGGCGTCGAAGCGCATGGCGGACAATCACCGCCGCGTTACTGACCTCGTGCACTCCCACGGCAGCCACATCGTGCTGCAGGTACTGCACGCCGGTCGTTACAGCTACAGCCCGCTGGCTCGCTCCGCCAATACCGGTCAGTCGCCGATTAGCCCGTTTAAGGCTCACCGCCTCACCGGCTTTGATGTCTCACGCACTATCGGCGCTTATGTCCGCGCCGCGAAGCTCGCAAAGCGCGCCGGTTACGACGGCATCGAGGTTATGGGTTCCGAGGGTTACCTGCTCAACCAGTTCCTGGCCGAGCGCACCAACCACCGCTCGGACAACTGGGGTGGCAGCGCCGAGGCTCGCATGCGCCTGCCCATCGAAATTGTCCGCCGCATTCGCGCCGAGGTGGGCGAGGACTTCCTACTGCAGTACCGCATTTCGCTGCTTGACCTGGTGGAAGACGGCCAGACCTGGTCCGAGACCACTGAACTCGCGCAGCGTCTGGTCGAGGCTGGCGTCGATGTCTTCAACACCGGTATCGGCTGGCACGAAGCACGCGTCCCCACCATCGTCACGTCCGTGCCGCGCGCCGCATTCACGGATCTGACGGGTCGTCTCCGTTCGCTTGTCGACGTCCCGGTGGCAGCCTCCAACCGAATCAACCGCCCCGAGGTTGCGGAGAAGATCCTCGCTGACGGCGATGCGGACCTGATTTCCATGGCCCGCCCACTGCTGGCTGACCCGGACTTCGCCATCAAGGCGGGCGATGGTCGAGCTGACCAGATCAACACCTGTATCGCCTGTAACCAGGCCTGCTTGGACCACACCTTCGCGGCCAAGCGCTCCACCTGTTTGGTCAACCCGAAGGCTGCTTACGAAACCGAGTTGGTATCCGTGCCGGTTGCGAAGGACAAGGCCAAGCGCATCGCCGTCATCGGCGCTGGTGTGGCTGGACTCGCTTTCGCGGAAGCCGCAGCTCAGCGCGGTCACCACCCAGAGATTTTCGAGGCCGCCGACCAGATTGGTGGCCAGTTCAACCTCGCCGCAAAGATTCCGGGCAAGGAGGACTACGGCGAGACGCTGAAGTACTTCTCCCGCCGTCTGGAGGTACTCGAAGTTCCGGTTCACCTAAACACGCGTGCCGACGTCGACGAGCTCAAGGCCAAGTTCGACCACGTGATTGTGGCCACGGGTGTTACCCCGCGTATCCCGGGCATTGACGGTATCGACCACGAGAAGGTCATTCGTTACGACGAACTGCTCTCGGGTGCGAAGCAGGCCGGTAACAAGGTGGCCGTCATCGGTGCTGGTGGTATCGGTGTGGACGTGTGTGAGTACCTCACGCGCAAGCCGAACCAGACCATCGAGGCCTGGAAGGACGCCTGGGGCGTCGGTGACCCTGCGGAGTTCCGCGCGGGTCTGACCAAGCCGGGCACGGTCTCTGGCGCGGCTGAGGAGTTTGAGGTCGAGCGCGAGGTGCACCTGCTGCAGCGCAAGACCTCCCGCATCGGTAAGGGCCTGGGCAAGACCACTGGTTGGGTTCACCGTGCGGAGATCAAGAAGGCCGGTGTCAAGCAGTACACCGGCGTCACCTACAACCGTATCGATGACGAGGGCCTGCACATCACCATCGATGAAAAGCAACAGGTCATCGCGGTTGACAACGTGATTGTCTGTACTGGTCAGATATCCAATCTGGACTGCCTGGGCGGCAAGGATCGCGAGAGCGTCACCGGCGATAACTCCAATGTCACCATCATCGGCGGCGCGGACGTGGCCACTGAGCTGGACGCAAAGCGTGCCATCCGCCAGGCCGTTGAGGTAGCGCTCGCGCTGTAGGGCTAGGGCTGCTACGCCTCGTAGCGGTCGGTGTAGGCGCGCTGCTCGAACTCGAAACGGCCCGGGTGAGCCGGGAACTCACCCGGGACACCGATGGCCAGCAACAGCGCTACCGCCACATCGGTGTCACCGGCACCGATAGCTTCCTTGACCTTCTGCTCACTAAAGCCCGTCATCGGGGAGCTAGCCCAACCAAAGGCGCTGGCAGTGACCATAGCGAAAGAAGCGGCAATCATGGCGTCGCGGATTGCGAACTCGCGGGAGAGACCCTTTTCCTCGCGGACCTTATGGAAGGAGGTCATCGAGGCTTCCCGCTCGGCAGCGGCAACTTCGTCCCACAGGCCAGTCGCCTTGTTGGCCTCAACCAGGCGTGGAATACCGCGCTTCCAGCCGGTCGGCTCACCAATGAAGGCGAGCAGCAGCGGCGCATTGGCAACCTGCTTCTGACCACCGGCAGCTTCCACTACCTGCTGGCGCACCTCAGGGTCCTCGATGCGCACGATAGCCCGAGACTGAATGTTAAAGGCGCTGGGAGCTTCCAGAGATAGCTCCAGGAGGCGGCGCACGTCAGCGTCGTCAAGCGGTTCGTCAGCGTAGACGCGCGTGGCACGGCGGTTGCGGATGATGTTCTCAAATTCGGTGGCGAACTGGTCGCGCGGAGAATGCGAAGTCATGCATTAAAGAATAACTGTTTGCCAACCTTCGAGTTCGAGCAGCCAGCGCTTCATTTCGCGGCCGCCGGCATAGGATCCGAAAGACCCCGCTCCCCCACTGGCGGGCACCACGCGGTGACAGGGAATCAGAATGCCCAGCGGATTGGTGGCACAGGCCGAGCCAGCAGCTCTGGCGGCACGGGGTGATCCGGCCATTTCAGCGAGCTCACCGTAGGTCACAACCTGGCCATACGGCACGTCGCGCAGTGCGGTCAGCGCACGGGCGCGGAAAGAATCCTGGGTGAATATGTCGCAGTCCAGCGGCAGCGCAAACTCGCGGCGCTGCCCGGCAAAGTACTCGCGGAACTGCTGCGCTGCCTGTTCCGCCACCGCTTGCGCTTCGGGGTCGGCGGCGCTGGGGTCGTCGTCAAGCACGGGGCCTAAGAGATTGACTTCGACGACCCCGCGAGCGGAGGTGGCGATTCCAAGCACGCCGAAAGGCGTTTCTACCTGGGAAATCGCCATAAAACCTCCTACTTAGCCCTTGTTGGCCTGGAACCAGGCCAACAGCTCGTCCCACTCCTTCTCGTGACCGGAGCGGAAGTAACCACCGTAGCCCACGCCCTTGCCGCCAGCCGGCTGAGCCTGGCGCTTTTCAATCTTTTCAGCAGAGCTCATCACATTGGTGATCAGGTCTGCCGAGGACTCCTCAGTCCAGTAATCATCCGGAACGCGGATGGACAGGAACGGCTGCGGAGCCTTGGAGAAGCGGTTAGCGAAGTCGAACTCGGAGTCGTCGAAGAAGTAGCCTTCCTTGCGAGCCCAACGAGCCCACTGACGCATGACACCGTTCGGCGGCTCAACAGCTAGACGCCACGCCGACGCCGGAATGTGGCCAGTGATGAAACCGCTGATCGGGCCGAGAATATTGAAGATGAAGAATGCGCGGACCTTTCCCGCCACGGACGGCACCTTGGAAATACGCATACCGCGGCAGTTGACCAACGCCGCTGCGTCATAGGTGCCCTCGGAGCCGGCGTAGACGATGCCGTGACCGCCAACCGCGTGGCCGACAGCGAAGTGCGGCACGTCCGGGTAGGTCTCCTTGGCCCACTCGATCACACCCGGAATATCCTTGGTGATCCAGTCCGACATCCGGATGTCTTCATTGTTCTGGTCAGTCTTCAGAGCGGACTGGTCAATTCCGCGGTAGTCATAGGTGATAACGCCGTAGCCCTTTTCTGCCACGGTCTCAGCGAAACGGTGGTAGAAACCCTGCGGCACACCGGTACCGGAGTGAACGGTGATGATGCCGTTGGGAATGTTCTCTGGGTTCTCCTTCGGGCGGAACATGGTTCCGCGCAGCAGGACGCGGTCATTTGCCGGAATAATGATGTCCTGCCGAGGGCACGGCTCCGGCAACTTCGGGCTCTTCGCGGAAAAACGGCTATCCCCAGTGGAAGTGGTTGAGGCTTCGGAGGTCATTTATGCAGTTCCTTCGAGTGGACTTAAACAGTGCATGATTTTGTATACACAATCTTAAAGTGTAAGGCTCATCACTTTCAGCGCTTTCGTGGAATTTGCCTCACTCGCGCTACAACTGCACATCCCCATAGGCGCGTTCGTCCTCAATTGGCTCCAGATGCGAGGAGATATGCACACCGGGAAAACGCTCCCGCAGCTCATCTTCCATCGCGGTAAGCACATCGTGACCGCGCTCCACGCTCCACGCGCCCGGCACCAGCACATGGAACTCAATGAACTTCTGATGCCCCGACTCGCGAGTGCGGATTTCGTGGACGTCAATGCCACGACTCCGGTCACGGTGCGAGGCCAAAATCTCATCCACCGCCACGCGGTCGTCGCCCTCCATGGCCTTGTCCATCAGGCCGTTACCGGAATCGCGCAGCAGCTTGTAGCCGGTGACCAGGATGTTTACGGCCACGGCCAGCGCGATAATCGGGTCAAGCCACCACAGGCCGGTAGCCCACACCAGCGCCACACCCGCCAGAACGCCGGCGGAGGTCCACACGTCGGTCATAAGATGCTTGCCGTCGGCGGTCAGAGCCAGGGAGTTGTGTTGGCGCCCGGCCTTAAGCAGAATCAGCGCCACCGCACCATTGATCACCGAGGCAATTACGGTCACGACGAGGCCCAGGCCAATCTGCTCAATCGGCTGCGGGTTCACCAACCGCTCGATGGAGACATAAATAATGGCCGCCGCCGCCACGAAGATCATGGCACCTTCCAGCCCGGCCGAGAAGTACTCTGCCTTGGAATGGCCGAACTCATGGTCGCGGTCCGCGGGCCGCGCGATAACCTTGAGCACAATAATTGCGAAAACTGCCGCAACCAGATTGACAATCGACTCCGTCGCGTCGGAAAGCAGGCCCACCGATCCGGTCAGAGTGTAGCCCCAAAACTTCAGCGCGATGGTGACGACCGCCGCCCCCACTGAAAGCCAACCAAAACGAGATAAGTCCTGCATATGCGGGCACTTTACCCGCCTGTCCGGAGTTACTACCAGTTCTATGAGCACCGATTTCCAGTTCAATTTGCAGAACATTTCTGCAGGCCTGCCGTTCGCGTCGCAGCTCGCCTCGCTTGCCGACGCCGTGCGCGACCACGACGTAGTAGTCCAAGCCCCACCGGGCACCGGCAAGACCACTTTGGTTCCGCCGGCAGTAGCCAACACCCTGGGCGGCCGCATTGTGGTCACGGCTCCCCGGCGTGTGGCGGTGCGCTCGGCAGCGCGGCGGTTGGCACAGCTGTCGGGCACGAAGCTCGGTGGGGAAGTTGGTTACTCGGTGCGTGGCGACACAAAAGTTTCCCGCGCCACCCGCGTGGAGTTTGTCACTCCCGGTGTGCTGCTGCGTCGACTGCTGCGCGACGGCGACGTGGATGCCAGCGCGGTGCTCATCGACGAGGTGCACGAGCGCGGCTTGGATACCGATTTAGTGCTGGCGATGGTGCGCGACTTGCGGGATATCCGCGATGACCTGCGCCTTGTCGCTATGTCGGCAACGGTGGACGCGCCGAAGTTCGCGACCCTGCTCGGTGGCTCTGCCCCGGCTCCCATCGTGGCTGCGGAGGCGGCAATCCACCCGTTGGACATCCGCTACGCGCCCTTTCCGCAGCGGCTGGATGCACGCGGTGTGACCGACGACTTCCTACAGCACGTTGCTGCACAGGCCAGCACAATCGCGGAAGAAGCCGCCGGTAATGTGCTGGTTTTCCTCCCCGGCGTCCGCGAGGTGGAACGCTGCGCGGGTTATATCGCGGATTCCTCGGAGGTGGCGGTGCTGACGCTGCACGGCCAGCAGAGCTCCGAGGAGCAGGACCGCGTGTTTCGTCGGCAAGCGGATGGTAGACGCGTAATTGTGTCCACCGCGATTGCGGAATCATCCGTGACTGTGCCGGGCGTGCGCGCCGTTGTCGACGCCTGCCTCGCGCGCGGACCGCGACTCGACATTGCGCGTGGCTTCTCCGGCCTGGTCACCAGCTCGTGTGCGCAGTCCTCCGCGAACCAGCGCGCTGGCCGAGCGGGACGTGAGGGCCCGGGCATCGTGGTGCGTTGTGTCTCCCAGTCGGAGTTCGCGTCCCTCCCAGCCTGGCCCGCGCCGGAAATCGAGGTCGCCGACCTGACACAGGCACTCCTCGACGCCGCCGCGTGGGGCACGCCTGGGATGCAGGGACTGAAGCTTCTCGACGCCCCACCACCCCACCACGCGGAGGTCGCAAACCGCATTCTGGCTGGCCTGGGCGCTGTTGATGAGGCCGGTGACATCACGGAACTCGGCCGCACCCTGGCTACCCTGCCGGTGCATCCGCGCATGGGACGCGCGCTGCTGACCGCCACGGCCATGATGCCGCAGCACGCGGACGCGGTCGCACGCGCGGTGGAGAAACTCACCGACGCCCGCGGCTTGGCCAAGCAGGTGCGCCGCATTGAGCTGGATACTGAGGCCCCCGCCAACCTGCTGCCCTCGGACATCCCCGCGCTGGTCACGGCCCTGGCCTGGCCGGATTTCATCGGGCGACGCCGCAGTGCGAACTCCGACGAATACCTCTTTACCGGCGGCACCGCTGCGGAACTCACCCGTGGTTCTGACCTGCGCGGCCACGAATGGATCGCGGCCGCCGACATCTCGCGGCTCTCCCATGGGCGCGCGCTGATTCGCGACGGCGAGGCGATTGACCTGGAAATCGCCATGCTCGCCGCCGGCCACCTCGCCCGCACGGAGACCACGGCGCGCGTCGAACAGGGCCGTGTTCGCGCCCGCGAGCGCGACCTGCTCGGCGCCATCGAACTGTCATCCCGCCAGGTCTCCCCGACGCCCGAGCAGTGCATTGCCGCCAACTCCGCCTGGCTTGCCGACGCGCTTACCGACGCCTCCCCCAGCCTCGACCGCGACACCGAGCAGCTCCGCCGCCGCATGGCCTTTCTCCACGCTCATCGCGGTGCCCCATGGCCGGATGTCTCCCCCGCAGGGCTCGCGGCTCAGGCCGAGCTCCTTTTTGCCGGCGAGCTGGACCGTCCGACCCCACCCAAGCTAGATGCCGAGCACCTCCGCCGCCTGCTGCCCTGGCCGGAGGCCTCGGACTTCGACCGGCTGGTGCCCGAACGCCTGGAGGTCCCCTCCGGTTCGAAGATTCGCCTGGAGTACCCGGAGGACCCCACGGACCCTGAGGCGCAGATTGTCCTGGCCGTGAAGTTGCAGGAGTGCTTCGGCCTGGCGGAGACCCCGCAGGTATTGGAAAAGCCGGTGACAATGCATTTGCTGTCACCGGCTCAGCGACCACTCGCGGTCACTCAGGACTTGGAAAGTTTCTGGAATGGCGCCTACGCACAGGTTCGCTCCGAGATGCGGGGCCGTTACCCCAAGCACCCGTGGCCGGAGAACCCGTGGGAGGAGCAGGCTACTGCGAGAACGAAGCGTCGTCGTTAAGCAAGCCCGTCGTTAAGCAGCTGCCTGCGCCCGCACGCGACTGGGCTTGCGCCAGAGGTAGATTGCGTAGCCCAGGCAGGTGAAGAAGAGCACGCCGCCCATGATTCCCTGCATGTTGCCGTAGAACCACTGCCCCACATTGGCAGCGTGGCCGAAGTCATTGCCCACGAACACCTTGTACGGTGCCCACCAGTTGGCAATCATGAACAGGACACCGACAATAATGTGTCCAATCTCGCGGACGAAGAGCACCAGCGGCACGAAGACCATGACGATCGACCAGTGGTGACTGACCGCATATGGCCCGGCGAAGCTGACCGCCAGCGCAGCGAAACCAAGGGCTGCGACATCATAACCATTGCGGTGGTAGATCCACGCCACGAAGGCGGCGGCGATGGCACCGATGAGGAAGAAACCGTAGATGCCAATATCGAGCGCGGTACCCTCCACCCCGGCGCGGGCGAGCAGACCACTGAACGCCTGGTTGGCCTCATAGGTCGGGGCGCCACCGCGGTTGCCGGCGAAGAACTCATCGGTCCAGAAGTAGATGGACTCCTTAAAGCGCACGGCGAAACCAATAGCGACGGTCACCAGGAACCAGCAGAAGCTCTTGGCCACGGCCGCAAAGTCACGGCGCATGAGGAACACCAGCGCATATGCCGCGGGAGTGATCTTAATTCCCGCCGCGATACCCACGCCCAGTCCACGCAGTTTCTTGGGCAAAAAGCCCAGCACATCGGAGACCACCAGCAGCGCGAGGAAGACGTTGATCTGCCCGAAGAGTACGTTGGCGCGCAGCGGGTCGAGCAGCATCACAACACCGAGCACGCAGGTAGCCATCAGCTTCGGACGCTCAGAACCGAGACGAGTGAAGACCATCCACAGCATCGCCCACACCGCTGCCAGCGTGGCGAATGTCCAGATGATCTGCAGGGTCACCGGTCCTGCCCAGGTCAGCGGGTAAAACAGCAGCGCCGCAAACGGTGGGTAGATGAAGCGGAAACCCGATCTGGTGGGAAACTCTGGTGAGTAGAGATCCTGGTCTCGTCGTAGTGCCCAGCCGGCGTCTTGGAAGACCTCGAGGTCCATCATGTAGGCAGTTGCCGCAAGATAGATGAAGTCGATGACAACGACCAGCGACACCAGCCCAAATACAATTGCCAAGATCCGTCTCTGCATGACGGAAAGCGTCGAGAGTCTGTCCATGAGCATGATTCGACACTACCGCACAGTTCTTCCTACTCAGGCCTTAGAGTGGGAGGTATGTTCGTGGAAAACTATCGCAAGGTTCGCTCCGAGATTGACGACGCTTGCCGACGAGCCGGGCGCCAGCCCTCCGAGGTCCGCCTGCTGCCCGTCAGCAAGACTGTGCCTGTCGACGCCCTGGTGGAATCCTGGCCGGAGCTCGCAGCAGCCGGCTGCGCTGGCCTAGCGGAAAACCGCGTCCAAGAAGCGGTGGCCAAGGCAGAGGCATTCCGGGAGGCCTTCGGCGACAAGGCACCACATATGGCCATCATTGGTCCGCTGCAGACGAATAAGGCTGGCCACTTGGTCAGTTGTGCCGATGAGTTTCAGGCTCTGGACCGCCCGAAGGTGGCCGGAGCACTGCAGCGTCGCTTGGCTGATTCCGAGCGCACGCTCGATGTGCTGATTCAGGTCAACGCCTCCCGCGAGCCGCAGAAGTCGGGTCTGGCACCGAGCCACGCGGCTGAGTTTGTCCGCATGTTTGGGCCCGATGGCGAATACCCGAACCTGCGCCTGCGCGGGTTTATGACCATCGCGGCCCAGAATGATCCGAATGTGCGCGAGACCTTCGCGGAGCTGCGGGAGCTGCGGGACAGTCTGCTCGGGGATTTGCCGGACGGTGTCAGCCTCGACGAACTGTCAATGGGTATGTCCGGCGACTACCACGAAGCCATCGCCGAGGGGGCGACCACCGTGCGTGTGGGACGCGCCATCTTCGGTGAGCGCTCCTATCAGAAATAAAGGTAATCAAATGAAGGTAATCTCAGTGCCATGAGTTCTGATGTCTCCCCGTGCTCCCGTCGTCGTTTCCTCCTGGGAACTGCCGCCACTGCAGCTGGCGCACTCGTAGCCGCTTGTGCACCAAAGTCTGCGGTGGAGAAGGTTGACGCTGCCGACATTCCGGTTGGCGGCGGTGTGGTGATCGGCAATTACGTCGTCACGCAGCCGGAGGAAGGCAAGTTCGCCGCTTTCTCCAGCTCCTGCCCGCACCAGAATGGTCGTATCACTGAGGTCAGCAATGGTGTGATGATTTGCCCGAACCACAACTCCCACTTTGATATTGCTACTGGTGAGGTTGTTTCTGGCCCCTCGCGTAAGCCCGCTGGTCAGGCATCGCTTTCAGCCGAAGGCACTGAGCTGATTGTGGGCCAGAAGTAGGTTCCGGAAGCAGACTAGTGTTCGGTGGGTTCAAGGCCTAGAAGGTCTACGCCAGCCGGCGCCAGCTGGAATCGCAGCGGGCGACGGCTCGTCGGCGTTGCCAGTCCTTGAGCCTCTAACTCGGCGAGATACTTTCGCGCTGTCCGCTTCTCCTTGCCGATGGTGTCGGCGACGTGTTCGAGCTTGATTCCATAATCAGGTCCGAACAACCGAACCTGTGCCAGGACAAACAGCGTCCCGATTTCGTTGTCTGTCAGTGACACGGACAGTGCCTGCTCGGGCGAGTTGGTTAGCTCAGCTACCCGCTGTTCAAGCTTCTCGCACTGGTGGGACTTCATCTGCAGCTCTTCCAGCAAATACTGCTGAGCATTCAGAATGACATCAGCCATCACCTCGACGAAGAACGTGACTTCGCCCCGGTTCATTGGGTCTTCCGTAGTGGTAAAAGCCTTGTAATACTTCGCTTTATCCTCAGCGAGTTGGCGAGAAATAGTCAGCGCTGTGGCAGGTGAGAGTGTCTCCCGCAAAGCCACTGACAGCAGAAAACGCCCCATCCGACCATTGCCGTCATAAAACGGGTGAACGAACTCGAACATGAAATGGCTTGCCAGGATTCGAATAAGCCGATTGTCCTCTGAGGAATTCACCGTTTCCAGGAACTCATTGAGAAGTTGGTGAATGGCAGCTTCACTTTCAACACCGCGATGAATCTGTCGTTGCCCATCGGTAATCGTGACCGTTGATGCTCTAAAGAGTTCACCGTCTAACTCATCCTCGCTGGCAATTTCATCGCCGAGAAGTTGATCGTACTGCTGCCGGATCCCTGTGAGCGTTGTCGGAAACTCAATCCGCTCATCGTTTGCCAGCCGGAAATAGAGCTGACTGAACTCATGAAAGCGCTTGTGCTGGGTTCCCGAAGTGTTGTCCAACGCTTCGGCGACTTCTCGCCGTGTGGAGTGGATTCCCTCAATCTCATTGGTGGCTACCACCTCGGCCAGGAGCAGACTGAAGAGATAGTGAGTCCGCGCTGCACCCGGCAGACGATTCCACAACTGTGAAATCTGCAGCTCTAGAGACAGAATCTTTTCAACCTTGGCTGCGAGATCGCTTGTAATGCAGCAAAAGAGTGGCCACTGCCCCAGCGGAAAGTGCCACTGAATCGTCGACGGGGAGTCTTTGCGTGACTGGTACTCGCTCTCCACTGCCTGTTCCGCATCGTGTGCAGACATGTGGAAGATCCTCTTAAGCGGATAGTGCTTCACGGCGAGTCTCCCCCTTCTGTTTCCAATGCTTTTTACATGATGCTTTCTACATATAGTGCCCTAAAAACGAACCCTTAATGTAAAAAATCACCGTTTTTTACATTAAGGGTTCGTTTCTTGGTGTCTAAATGTACCTTGCTGGCGATTTTCCCCCTACCGCGTTACCCTTACCGCCGCGGCTTCAACCCCGCCACAGCACACGCACCAGCGATGAAGGACAGCGCCACCAGCCACGGAATCAGCCCTGCCCACTCGAAGCGACTGAACACCATGCCGGATACCCAACCGACAATGGACGAGCCCGCGTAGTAGCTGAACAGATACATCGATGACGCCTCGGCGCGGTCGCGCTGTGCCACCAGGCCCACGCCGGACGAGGACAGCGAGTGCGCCACGAAGAACGATGCCGTGAACACGAGCACGCCCACGATCAGCGCGGACAACCACGGCAGCAGCGCCAGCCCCAGGCCCATGCACGCCGCCAGAGTCGCAATGGCGATGAGGCGACGGCGGCTCACCGTCTTCGCCCACACACCCGCGCGTGCCGACGACCACGTGCCCGACAGGTAGAGAATAAATACGAACCCTGCCAGTGCCGGGGAGAGCCCGAACTTATCGCCCAGTCGGAAGCCCAGGTAGTTGTACAGGGAGACAAACGCTCCCATAAACAGGAACGCCAGGGCGCACAGCGCCAGGATGCGCGGGTCGCGCAAATGTCGCGCAATGGCCTGCCCCTCCCCTGCAAACGACAGTTTCTTCGGCTTAAACCTGCGCTGTTGCGGCAGGAAGTACCAGGTCAGAATGGCGAAGATGAACGCCACCGTCGCCGAGACCGCAATCGCCACCCGCCAGGAGGCGA
Source organism: Corynebacterium sp. 239_CJEI (assembly GCF_001055995.1). Classification (NCBI taxonomy): domain Bacteria; kingdom Bacillati; phylum Actinomycetota; class Actinomycetes; order Mycobacteriales; family Corynebacteriaceae; genus Corynebacterium; species Corynebacterium sp. 239_CJEI. The sequence goes on from NZ_JVOW01000031.1 coordinate 115,880, forward strand.
ACTCCAGCACAATGGACGGAATGATACGGCCGAGCAGGCCACCGACCGTCGTGCCCGAGATATACAGCCCCATCACGCGACTGACGTGGTCGGCGTGGACTTCCTCACTGACATACGCCATAGCCACTGCGGGCACACCGGCAATGACAATGCCCTGCAACAGGCGCAGCGCAATCATCGAACCGATGCCCGGCGCGATTGACACCACGAGCCCCAGTAGCGTTGCCACAAATGCGCTGATGACGATGACGCGCCTGCGCCCAAAGCGTTCCGACAAAATGGACACCGGGATAATCGCACAGGCCAAGCCACCGGTGGTGGCGGATACCGTCAGCGCGGCGGTGGCGGGGTCGACCGATAGCTCGTCGGAAAGCGTGGGCAGTAGCGCCTGCGTTGCGTAGAGCGCTTGGAACGATGCCAGGCCAGCGAAAAGCACAGCAATAAGCGCGCGACGGAATCCGGGATCTTCTGGCCGCAGTCCTTCGATCTGTTCGGGGTTTTCGTTAGCGCTAGTCACTTGTCCTACGTTAGCCCTCCCTCCAAACCCCTCGCTGAATACACGGATTCAGAAAACCTTTTTAATTCGCCCGCGGTATCGCTTTCGTTTTATTAGTTTCGTAGGCATGACTACTTCTTCCGCACAGCCACAGAGTCGCAACCACGACCGCGAGTACGACATCGTCGTCTACGGTGCCACGGGTTTCGTGGGCCGCTTGATTGTGGACTATCTGGCTAAACACGCCGGTCAGACGAAGGTGGCGCTCGCAGGCAGGAACGCCCAGAAGCTTGCCGACGTCGCGGAGAACGCAGGCGTATCGGACTGGCCGGTCATTGTTGCGGATGCTGCCGACCAGCCGGCGGTGGCTCAGCTTGCGGCCAGTACAAAGGTGGTGCTGACCGTTGTGGGGCCGTATGCGAAGTACGGTCGCACCCTGGTGGCCGAGTGCGCCAAGGCCGGTACTCACTACGTCGACCTGTGTGGCGAGGTGCTGTTCGTCCACGACTCCATCGCGAATAACCACGAGGTGGCGCAGCAGACCGGAGCGAAGATTGTCCACTCCTGCGGCTTCGACTCGATTCCTTCCGACGTCGCTGTCCGCGAGCTCCACGAGGCGGCCCACACCAAGCTCGGTGAGACAACCCTGCTGTTCAAGCACGTCAAGGGCGGTGTCTCCGGTGGCACCATCGATTCGGTCCGCGTCCAGCTTGCACAAGCCAAGAAGGACCCCAAGCTGCGTCGCATCATCGCGGATCAGTACGCCCTGGCTGAGCCGGGTCCCGACCAGGGTAAGTTCGGCGTCGACCTGCGCCCGGCGCGCTTCCGCCGCCACTGGCGAGCGCCCTTCTTCATGTCGCCGTTCAACACCCGCATTGTTCAGCGCTCGGCGATGCTGGCGGATTACGGTGATTCCTTCCGCTACCGCGAGCTACTCAATGTCGGCCGCGGTCCGAGAGCTTTCGTGCGCGCAAATATTTTCGCGGCTGTCTCTAGGTTGGCGCTGGCGGCGATGGCGTTCGGGCCGACGGCCAAGCTCATTGATAAGAAGCTGCCGAAGCCGGGCGAGGGCCCAAGCGCTGAAGAACAGGCCGAGGGACGCTTCACCATCGAGGCCTACACCGTCGATACTTCCGGTATTCACTGGCGTTCCAAGGTGTCGCTCGAGGAAGACCCGGGGTACGCAGGCACCGCGATCATGATTTCCAGCGCCGCCCTTGCACTCGTCCACGACGATCTGCCGGACGCTACCGGCGTGCTCACTCCCACTGTCGCGCTTGGCGACGCCCTATCCCGCCGTCTCCGCGCGGGCGGCATGACCATTGAGGCGGTGCAGGCTCGATGACTGATGGCCTGACCGGTGCTTTTGCGAATCTCACCCGCGGACCGAAACTGCCGAGTGTAGGTGGCGGCCGTGCGTTAGTGACCGGCGCTTCCTCCGGCATCGGTTGGGCATGCGCGGAGGCACTGGTCAAGGACGGTTTCGAGGTCGTTGGCACGTCCCGCAGGGGCGCCGAGGCGCCGCACCCCGAGGGCGTGCAGATGGTGGCACTCGACATGTCCAGCGCCGACGACATCGCTGCTGTGGTCGCCCACGGGCCTTACGACGTCGTCGTCGCCAACGCCGGTGAGAGCCAGTCGGGCGCTTTCGAGGAGCTACCCCGCGAGGCGCTTGAGCGTCTCTTCCAAGTCAATGTTCTGGGGCAGGTGGAGCTGTTACAGCAGCTGCTGCCTGGCATGCGCGAGGCCGGTCGTGGCCGAATTGTGCTGGTTGGCTCGATGCTCGGCGGGTTGCCGCTGTCCTACCGTTCTTCCTATGTGGCGACGAAGGCCGCTATCCGCGGCTTTGGGCTTTCGTTGCGCGGTGAAGTCGCGCAGTTCGGTATTGGGGTGACGGTTGTCGAACCGGGTGCCATCAACACGGGGATTTCTACACGTCGGACGACGTATGGCGATGAGGGCTCCGTTTACGCTGCTGATGTCCACCGCATGCTGACGAAGTTGAACGCCAATGAGGAAGATGGCATTCCCGCTTCGGAGATTGCTGAGGTGGTTATGCGCGAGGTATCTGCCGAGCGACCTTTGGCTCTGGTGGCGCGGGGGTCGTCGGCAAGCGTTGCAGTGCCCTTCATGCGGCGAATCCCGACGCAAGCGATGTTGACCATCATGCGCCGGGTGCACGGGCTGCGGTGAGTTAATCGGCGATGGCGCGCATTTCGACTGCCTGCGCGCACGCCTCCGCGGCTTCGTGGGCTAGATTGATGGCCTCTTGCTCGTCTGCGACTTGGACAATCCAAAAAGCTGACGGGAACGTCATCGCGTTGTAGTACGGCAAATCGCTGTGCGAACCATCCGGCAGCACCGTCATGGCATCCTCCGGTGGAACCAGCCCGCCGGACATAACCCAGTGGCCTTCGTCCTGAAGCTTCTGATTGAAGCGTCCAATCCGTTCAAAGGCAGCGTGCATTTCCTCATCAGAGTCATACGCGTTGATATCTCTGCGGCCATGGACCGTGAAAAAGTACTGCACACCAAGCTCCTGAGTTTCGTTTTGCTAAGTGTAACAGATTGCGCGGGGCTGGAACCGGGAATTTGTGGGAATTTTAGAGCTTTGGCTGAGCGTTTTTGCGGCCAGGGCCTAGTTTTCCTGCCGCGCAGCGGCGGCTCGCTGTGCCCTGATCTCCGCTACCTGCTGCTTGCGGGTATTGAAGCCCATGCGCCACGGGGCGGCTAGACCTGACTCGGGGGCATGCGGGTTATCGCGCCAAGATTTGCCCTCGTTGTAGGCCTGCGCGCCCTCACGGTATGCGGCGGATTGCTCAGTAAAGGTTGGGTACGGCTGTTCGGTGGCTTGCCTGGTCTGCGCACCGACCGATTTCATTCTCGCGCGCAGTTCCTTGATTTTGCTCTTCACCCTTTCGTTATGCTGTTCCTGCTGCTCGGTGATCTCAGCGAGTGCCTGCTGCTCGGTGATGGGGTCGCACCAGTCTTCCTGACCGTCGTCTTTGTAGATACTGCCGCTGTGATCCCAATACCTTGTCATGCGTTTACCCTCCTGAGTGTTTTTTATGGGTCTTACCACGCCGTTAGGTACAGGGAACCCGAAGGCGACAGAACCTACACTAACCTCTCCGCAGCTTCCGCCAGGCCCAATCCACAATCACGAAGCCAACGAGAGTCACACCAAACAGTGGTGCAACCACCGAGTAGGCAATCAGCAATGCCACAACAGCCGCCGCAACACCCGGGCGAATGTCCCGCCAACGCGTCGGCGCCGGGAGCCTGCCAGGGCGGCCACCTCGACCGCGCCCAAACCACATGGCGTACCCGCGCACAATCATCGCCAACAAAGCGACACCGATCAGTGCCAGAACCAGCTGATTCACCCACCCGAACAGGATGCCCATGTGCGCGTTAATCAGCCATTCGGTCAGCTTCGCCGGCAGCGGCCAGTCCGCAAAATGAATCCGATCAACCATCGCTCCGGTCGAGCCGTCAACGGTGACGGTCTCAATGCCCATCCGCCATTCCTCGCGGGCTTCCTTGGCCATCCACACCGTGCCAGCTTCCGGTGGTGTCAGTTCGACTTTCCCGGACAGGCCCTCGGCACGTGCGAGGTTCATAACATTATCTGCCTCTGACCAGTCGTAATTCGCTGGTGCAGTCGCAGTCATGGCTGGCTTTGGCGCGTACCAGTCCATCGTCTCGCGCAGCTTTGCGATGCCCGTTCCAGCCACCCACGACCACGTCAGGCCGGTGACGGTCAGGAATAAAAGTCCGACGCTAATCGCCACGCCGACATTCGCGTGACGACGCATATGATGCGCCCTCTTACTTGTTCCCTGTGTCCGCTTGCGACGCGAACGGTCCCACCAGAGCCAGAGGCCACCAATGGCCAGTGCGCCCATCCAGGATGCTGCCGTCTCCGAGTAGAGGCGACCAAAGTTGCTATCAATCCAGAGTCTGCGGTGCCCTTCCGAGATCCACGCCCGCAGTGGCAGCGCCGCCGAGGAACCGTATTGCACCAGGTCACCCTTGATGCTCAGGTCGCCTGGGTCAACGAACACCGCATGCCGGTAGGACTCCGACTTCAGCTGCTCGTCATTGAACATCACTCGCGTTGTCTGCCCCGGCTTTTCCGGGACCTGCACCGCGGTCACCGGCAGGTCAGGGTGCACGCGCTGCGCGACCTCAACCTGCTTTTCCAGCGGTTGTGCGGGAAGGCTTGATGTTGCAGTTAGTTCTTCGTGGTAAACCACCTTTTCTATGCTCGGGGCGAGGGCATACGCCACGCCTGTGATGGCTGCAATAACAAGTAGTGGCGCAACGAGGATGCCTGCAACGACATGGATTCGGTGCAGTAATGCTCGTGGCCCACCATTTTTCTGAGTCTGTGCGACGGGGTTTGCGGCTGGCGTTCCAGCGGCATCGCCTGTGGCTATTGAAGTCATGCCTTATTAGTCGGACGAACTGCCCCAGTTGTTCCCCAGCAAGCTCACTTTTATTACTTCCAGGGGTAGCCATTCGGCCACGCGCCTCGTTGTCGGCCACCTTGTGCACAACTACTCGTCGTAAAGCCCGCGTACCCTCGAATACATGGCTTATCCAGACGTGTACCGCGCCGATGACAACCGCTATGAGACGATGCCGTACAACCGCTCCGGCGGCACGGGGCTGAAGCTTCCAGCCATTACGCTGGGACTTTGGCATAACTTTGGTGATGACCGGCCGCTGGAAACGCAGCGTGAGATTCTGCGCACCGCGTTCGACCACGGCGTCACACACTTCGACCTCGCCAACAATTACGGCCCACCGCAGGGCTCTGCGGAGGCGAATTTCGGTCGCATCATGGCCAAGGATTTCGCTCCCTACCGTGATGAAATGATTATTTCCTCCAAGGCCGGTTGGTACATGCAGGATGGCCCCTACGGCTTCGGCGGCTCGCGGAAGTACCTCGTGGCCAGCTGCGATGCCTCGCTGAAGCGCATGGGGCTGGACTACGTGGACATTTTCTACCACCACCGCCCCGACCCGGATACGCCTATCGAGGAAACCGTCGCCGCCCTCGACTTCCTCGTCCGCTCGGGTCGCGCGCTCTACGTCGGCGTGAGCTCCTACTCCCCTGAGCTCACTCGCCGCGCGCAGAAAATCGCCCGTGAGCTGGGCACACCGCTGACCATTCACCAGCCGAGCTACTCCATGTTCAACCGCTGGATCGAGGACGAGCTGCTGGCAACCTGCGCCGATGAAGGCATGGGCGTCATCGCCTTTTCCGCGCTTGCGCAGGGGCTTCTCACCGACCGCTACTTGGATGGCGTGCCGGAGTCCTCGCGTCTCGGGGCGCACAAGATGAACTCGGGGTTCCTCAACGACGACACGCTCACCGCCATCCGCGAGCTCAACGCCATTGCTTCACGACGAGGCCAGTCCCTGGCACAGATGGCCATCTCGTGGGTGCTCCGCCGTGACGAAGTGACCTCAGCCCTGATCGGTGCATCCTCGGTGAAGCAGCTGAAGAACAGCCTCGGCGCCCTGGACGCTGCACCGTTTAGCGATGAAGAACTCGCGGAAATCGACAAGTGGGCTGTCGACCGCGGGATTAATCAGTGGCAGGGCGCTACGGAGTCTGTGTAGGGAGCTCATCGAGCGCCGGCAGCACATACTCGATCAGCTCATCAATCTGTTCTTCCGCATCCCGCTTCGAGGTGCGGAAGTTGATGCTGACGTGATTGATGCCGAGCTGTCGCTGGGATTGCAGCAGTTCAATGAGCTTGTTGCGACCAAGGCGGTACCCGAAGTGGCCGCCCTGCGCGGGGGCGTCGGGATCTTCATGCAGGTCAATCCACAGTGATTCCAGGAATGGTTTGAACACGTCCTCACCGCACTCCTGAGCCACAGCCTCCTGCCAGTTGGCGATGTTTTTCTTCTGCATCTCCAGGCCCTTGTGGTACATGAACCACCCGTCGGTATGCGCGGCCTTCCACTCCAGGCTCTGCTGACAGGAGCCAGTGGCCAACAGCGGAACTCGGCGTGCCAGTGGCTTGGGCACCACATCGGATCCGCCCATCTTGCCCTCGGACCAGCGGATGGGCCGGTAGCTAGTACTGAGGGCCTTTTCATAGACCTCGATATGCTCGCGGAAGCGCTCACCGCGCTTGCCTTTGTCCTGGTTAAAGGCGGGGAACTCCTCGGGTCGGTCACCGGTGGCAACGCCAAAGAGGAAACGGCCGTCGGAAAGCCTGTCCAGTGTGGCAGCGCGCTTGGCCATCACCAGCGGATGCTGGAAGGGCACGACGACTGCACCGGTGCCGAGCGCGATATCGGTGGTGTGTGCGGCGATGTAGCTGAGGTACATCCAGGGGTCGTAGACCTGGCCGACGTCGCCAAATGTTTCCACGCGCAGCGGGATGTCGCGTGCCCAGACCGCCGCGATGCCTGCGCGTTCGACTTTCTGAATCAGCCGAATCTGGTTGCTCAGCGCGTCCCTGGGCTCGGCTTCGGCGTCCTGCTCGATGGGCAGACTCAGCCCTACCGTGAGTCGGCCCGGCGCGAATGTGCGCTGGTAACCGGGTAGTTCGTCGATAGGCTTGTCCGAAAGATCAAACAGCGAGCTCATGGTGCTCCACGGTAGTACAGCTCGAGGTGCGGCACTCGTCGTTAAGCTGGGAGCATGCTTGAGGATGTCATCATCGTCGGTGGCGGCCAAGCTGCCCTCGCTACCGCCTATTACTTGCACAAACGCGGCATTGATCCGCTCATTCTGGACAATCAGCCCGCTCCCGGCGGCTCCTGGCGCAATGTCTGGCCCTCACTGACGCTCTTTTCCACCCCGGACTTTTCCAACCTTCCGGGCATCCAGATGCCCGATTATGACGGTTTCCCGCCCGCTTCCCACGTGATTGACTACCTCAGCTCCTACGAAAAGCGCTACGAACTGCGCGTCCAGCGCCCGGTCACCGTCACGCACGTCTCCCATGACGGCACCTTCCAGCTCACCAGCGATGCCGGCGACTTCGAATCCCGACAGCTCATCGCCGCCACCGGCAACCGGCCCTTCGTCCCGTATTACCCCGGCACGACCTCCGCGAAACAGTGGCATTCGGCCAACTACCCAGGTCCCGAGCCATTCGAAGGCTCCCGCGTTGCCGTTGTCGGCGCGGCGAACTCCGGCGCCCAAATAGCCTCTGAACTGGTGCTTTCCGGCATCGACACCACCTGGTTCACCCGCCACGAACCACGCTGGATGCCCGACGACGTCGACGGCCGCGTCCTGTTCAAACGCTACCGCCAGGGCGCCACCGACAGCATTGGCGACATCGTTGCCCTACCGCCCGTCCGCAAAGCCCGCGACTCCGGCGCACTCACCTGGACACCCATGTTTTCTTCGCTTGACGACGTCCACGCGGACCACCTCATCTGGTGCACCGGTTTCCGCCCAGCGCTCGACCCTTTCCGCAGCATCGACTCTGACCTCATCGAGTTCGTCGGCTACGGCGACTGGGTTGGCCCCGGTGCCGCCACGATCATGGGTGTTGGCCCCTTTGCTAAGCGCGCGGCCGAGCGGGTGGCTGCCCGTCTGTCAGCATGACCTGCATCAACAGCATGTCCAACCATCGCCCGTTCTTCGTCCCCACCTGCGGCAGTAGCCCAACACGCTGGAAGCCGTACTTTTTGTGCAGCGCAATCGACCCCTCGTTGCTGCCTTCAATCGCCGCAACCAAGACATGCTTTCCCGCCTCGCGAGCAGCATCGATGGTCGCGCTTAACAGTGCGCCTCCAATTCCCCTGCCTTGAAAGTTCGGATGCACGTAGATGGAGTTTTCCACCGTGTACTGAAACCCGTCGAAGTCACGGAAATCGCTAAAGGTGGCATATCCAGCGACTTCGTCGTCAAGCGTGGCGACGAAAACCGGGTAGCCCTTGTCCCAGTGCGCCTCCATCCATGCGATGCGAGTCTCCGCACTGACCGTGTCATCGTTCCAGATGGCGACGGTGTTGATTACGGCTTCGTTGTAGATCTCCGCGATTGCCGCGGCGTCCTCCCGCGTTGCCTGTCGGATGATCATGGTTTTGCTCCCCGCTGTCTGCGCTGTTTCTGTGCTGTTTTCTACAGCTCCGCTTTTATGAAAGCGAGATTACCAAGCTTTCGTTTTCGAACGGGTGTTTTATTTGTATTTTGGTACGCCACCCCGCGAACAACCCACAAACACCCAGGTAAAATGTGCTTTTATAGTCGGCTAACCATCTTCGAAAACTCCTCAAAATTCTCTTTCATTTCTCTTTACAAGTCAGAAAAGCGTCTGTAAGATAGCAAGTAAGTTCGAAAGAAAACCGACAACCATTGGAGCACCAGGGGGATCCAATGAAGTCCGAACAAGTACCCGAACCATATTGGGCTCATGAAAATCCTGAAGATGAGCTCTCAGCACTCGCGCGGGCTACCAACCGCGCTCAACTTGAGTTAATTGAAGCCTGCTGCCCTGCAGGTGATGATGACGTTGAAAACCATGCCGCTCGCATCAGCGTTCGGTTGGGAATCACTCGCAGTGAGGCACTACGTATCTGTGACATTGGCCTGTTGCTGGAGAAAATGCCACAGTTGGCGGAATATGCCCGGGAAAGCTGCGCACTGTCCATGCGGCAACTCGGCATCATTGCACATGGCGTGGTCGGCATCGAGCCTGATCAAATACCCGATGCAGAGAAGAAGATTCTGGCATTGGTTACGCCACGGAAGCGTCGTCAAGCAATGATTGGTCCTCGCACTCTCACCACCAAAATTGGTGATATTGCTGCGGACTTGGATGACCGTGCTCGCGCCGACGGCACAATTCCCACCATCACCGACACGGAATCGGTGACTCTCGTGGAACGTCCCGACAGCTACTCCCAAATCATTCTCACCCTGCGGCCGGACCGCGCCTATTTTGCCATGTGCGCAATTGAAACGGTCTTCCGCGCGAATGAGGAAATGACGCAGGCGGATGCATTTGTGGAACTCATCCACCAGCGCACCAATGCGGAAGTTGTGCTCAATGTTTTCCGCGAGCCCCACAGTGATGATGCCTGGCTGGACGGTGCCGGCTGGCTAGGCGCGCTGGTCACGGAGGAGTGGATGCAAAAAGTGACGCATGTCCGCCTCTCAGCAGACAGCGCCACCAATGGTTACCGTCCAACTCCAGCGCAGGTCGCCCGCGTCCACGGTCGCGATGGAACATGTCGCTTCCCCGGCTGCGAAGTCCCAGCGTACAAGTGCGATATTGACCATATCGCGCCGTACAACCAGGAAGACCCCGAAGCCGGTGGCCCCACCGACACACAGAATCTGCACTGCCTATGCAGGAAGCACCACAACCTGAAAACCCACAAGCTCTGGGATATCACCGCTTATGAGGACGGCTCAGAGGTGTGGTCCTCTGCCGACGGTATTACCGCGGCGACCGTCCCGGCCGGACCATTAGCCGGGTTCGGGCGACAGACATTTGACAAACGCGCTACCCAGAAGACGAAAGCACGCCATGACCACTACATGAAGTGGTGGCTGTCATTCGCGGCTGTGCCAGATCTGGTCTTTGATGATGGGGAGGATTAACCCAGCGGGCCACCGCAGTTCGGCCATGCGCCAGCACCCTGGGAGGCAAGCACGCGCTCGCCAATCTCAATCTGCTGCTCCTTAGTGGCCTGGTCAGCTGTCGGTGCGTACTGGTCACCGCCGTGGCCACTCCAGGTCTGCTGCGAGAACTGCAGTCCGCCGTAGTAGCCGTTACCGGTATTGGTCTGCCAATTTCCGCCGGACTCACATGCCGCAACCTGATCCCAGGCGCTGACTGATGCAGCGTTAGCGGCGGCGGTCGGGGCAGCAATCATGCCTGCTGCCACAGCGGCGGATGCGATGAACTTACCGGAAAAACGCATAAAAAGAGAACACTCCTAAAGGGTTGACTTTTCTCTTGGGCGACCAACCTACGCGCACCCTCCCCCGTCCTGTCAACCCGTATCCTGGAAAGCATGTCCGTGGCAGATGTCGTCCGCAAGACCGAGAGAAGGATCAACGCGCTGGCCGCCAAGCGTTCCAAAAACGCTGGTTGGGAACCGGAAATCATCGGTTTCACCGGGTACGGAAATGCAGAGCGCGTGCGCGTATTCGGCCGTGTCCTCCTGAAGGATCCGGCCAAAAAACGAGACGAAGAACGAAACAAAAAACGCGGATTTTGGCAGTTCTTTACCGTCGAACTCGCGGACTTTCCCGTCACCATCACTGCCGGCGACCGCACGGTGGAAACCACCACGGATAGCAACGGCTATATCGAGGTACTAATCAGGAATCACGGCCTCGAACCCGGCTGGCACGAAATTACCATCAACGACACTCCTGCAGAGGTCCTCATCCTCTCCCCGGAGACCAAATACGGCATCGTCTCCGATATTGATGACACCGTGTTGGTCACCATGCTGCCGCGCGCCCTCATCGCCGCCTACAACTCCTGGGTCAAGGAGACAGACGAGCGCAAGGCCGTCGCTGGCTTCAGCGAGTTTTATGCGCAGCTTCGCCGTCGTTACGCGAGCAAAACCGACGAGGACACGGACGTCCCCGTCATCTATCTCTCCACCGGAGCGTGGAACACCTTCAGCACCCTAAAAAAGTTCCTGCACCGCAACAACCTGCCGAAGGGCCCACTGCTTCTCACCGATTGGGGGCCAACGCCCACCGGCCTGTTCCGCTCGGGCAAGGAACACAAGAAGGTGCGACTTCGCGACCTGTTTATTGACTTCCCCGAAATCAACTGGATTCTCGTCTGCGATGATGGCCAGTACGACCCGCTCATCTACGGCACGGCCGCGGCGGAGCATCCGGACAAGGTCGCGGCAATCGCAATCCGCAACCTCACTCCCAGCGAGCACGTGCTCTCTCACGGCACGGCGGTGCCAATTGAAAAGTTGGAGAACAAGGAGGTCCCGTTCATCGAGGGCGCCGACGGCTATGAACTGCTCAAACAGATTGACCAGCTGCCGCAACCATGATCTATCTCCGTCATGCCCGTATTCACGATGATGCCGAGCTCCCGGCGTACGTCGTAAAGCTCGCGCTGCCCTTCCCCATGACCTTCACCACGCCGATTACCATCCTGACCGGCGAAAACGGCAAGGGAAAGTCGACGGTGCTGGAGGCGTTGGCATCGGCGATGGGGGTCGATACAGACGGCGGCTCGCGATACAAGACGCAAGAGCGCACCTCCCCGGTCCCACTGGCGCTGACCAGGCGCAATCCCCCGGATACGTTTTTCTTTCGCGGCGACGCGCACCTGAACCTCGCGCGCTATTACGAGTCGCTTGGGCAGCTACCAGGTGGCAGAGAAATGGCAGACCTCACCCAGATGAGCCACGGCCAATCCATCATGACGCTGGCCGAACGCCGCTTCAGCGCCGAATCACTGATCTTCCTCGACGAACCCGAGGCCGGACTGTCGGTCCTACGCCAACTGGAGCTCCTCGGCCGCCTCGGCGCGCTCGCGGAAGCCGGCGCACAGATCATCATGGCGACGCATTCCCCCATCCTGCTCGCCGCACCGGAAGCAACAATCATTTCGCTTGACGACGCCGACACCACCCACTTCGAAGACACCCTCGCGGTACGGGCAACCAGGGATTTCCTAGCCGATCCCGTCGGCATCGCGGACTACATGGTGGAGCGTTTTACTTCGGATTCTTAAGCCCCAGCGCCGCCACGACACCCACGGCCGACAGTGCCACCGGCAACCACATCGCGTCACTCATGGCGGTGGTGAAGTCGCCACGGTTGCTGCTGAGCGCCGCCGCCATGACGGTGGCAATCAGTGCGCTACCCAGCACACTGCCAATCTGGCGGATGGTGTTGTACACACCGGAGGCGGCACCGGCGAGGGACGGGTCGATGTTGCGAGTAGCAGCCGTCGACAGCGTGCCCCAAATAAACGCGTTTGCCACACCGAATGCGGCGCCCGGCAGTAGCAGCCACAGCACGGAGAGGTCCTCGTGGATGAGGTAGTGGAACCCGAGCATGCCCACCAGCGAGGACCCAAAACCGATCAGCGCGAACTCGCGGAACTTCAGCCGGTCCAGCATTCGCCCAGTCCATGGCGCCATGACACCGGAAATGAGCGCCTGCGGCACGAGCAGTAGTGAGGCCTGGATGGTCGATAGGTCGCGGGCATTCTGGGCGAAGAGGATGATCGGGAAACCAACCGCGACCACCAGCGCGCCCATCACGGCAATGGCCAGCGAGGAGATGGTGAAGTTGCGATCCTTAAAAAGGGACAGCGGCATCAGCGGTTCGGCCGTGGTCTTGGCCTCCCACAGGGTGAACAGGGCCAGGACCACCACGCCACCGGCAATCAGTGCCCAGATCCAACCGGACCAGCCGGCACTCTCCCCCTCCTGAATGCCGAAGACCAGCAGGAACATACCAATCGCGCTGAGTACAACACCGAGATAATCAATCTTGTTGCGGTGCGTCTCAAAGGTCGGCAGATAGCGGAACGCAAAAACGAGCCCGATCAGCCCAATCGGCACATTAATGAGGAAAATCCAGCGCCAACTCAGCAGCTCAATCAACACGCCACCGGCCAGCGGCCCCGTCAGCGAGGCAATTCCGGCCGCCGCACCCCACAGGCCCATCGCCGCACCGCGATGCGCCGGCGGAAACATCTGCGTAATCAGCGCCATCGTCTGCGGCGTCAGCAGCGCGGCCCCCAGTCCCTGCACCACGCGGGCAATGATCAGCATGCTTAACGACGGCGCCAACCCACACGCCAGCGACGCCAACACGAAGATAACCAGGCCCGCTACATAGGTGTGCTTGACTCCCCAGAGGTCACCGAGCCTGCCAGTAATGAGCAACGGCACGGCATAGGCCAGCAGATAACCACTGGTCACCCACATGACCTGGTTGAGCTCACCGCCCAGTTCATGCTGGATGGTGTTGATACCAACGGTGACAATGGTGGCGTCGACCAGGATCATGAAGAAGCCGAGTAACACGGTCCATAGCGCTGGCCACGCCTTTTTGGGATCAAACTGAGTATTCAAATCTGTAGCCACTCGGAGTTATGTTAGTTGATGGCTCGGGTGTTAGTTGATGGCACAGTAAAATCCAGGCTATGGCTGTTCAGCATATGACCGATGAAACCATCGCCGAGTTCTTCGCCAATCACCTCTCGCGGGTAGATGATGACACGCAGCGCGCTGTCGCTCTCGAGGTGTTGGAATGGGTTCATGAAAAGTACCCGGAACTCGGCGTTCGCATTGCCTGGAATCAGCCGATGTTCACGCTCGATGGCACTTTTATCATCGGTTTTTCCTACGCCAAGAAACACATGGCGATTGCCCCGGAACGCGCTGGTATTGAAAAGTTCTCCGACGACTTCGATGCCCGCGGCCTCTCCTACGGAAAAATGATGGTCCGTTTCCCCTGGCCAAAGGATGGCAAGGCCGAGTCCATGCCGCTGGACCTGCTGGCCAAAATGATTGAGTTCAACATCGAGGACAAGCGCGGGATGACCAAGTTTTGGCGGTAGGAATGTCTCCGTCGAATTTAGTGGCTAGCCCGAAACCACGCTGTCCAGAATCATCGCAGCATCAACAAATCTCTCGGGATGGGGACCCGCGAAGTTCAGGCGTAAATACGGGCCGATTTCCTCGGAGGGAAACCAGTCCCGTCCTGGCGCAACTATCAGTCCCCGTCCTTCGCAACGTTCGGCAACCTCTTGGGGGTCTGTGCCATCGGGAAGCCTGCACCACAAGTTGAGTCCTCCTTGAGGCACGTGTGGAGTTTCCACCGACGGCGCATATCTGGATAAAGCTTCAAGCAAATCATTTCGTCGCTGTCGCAGTGCGACCTGCATATTTTTGAGGTGCGTCGCGTACGCACTTTGCTTGACGACGTCCAGCGCCACGGCCTGCAAAATTCCACTGGTGTACAACGCTTCGGCTGAAACTTCTGCGAGTATCCGCTGAAGAACCGGCCCCTTGGCAATTACTGCCCCTACCCGAACTGCAGGCGAAATCACCTTTGTCAGCGATCGCAGATAGATGACATGCCCTTCGGCATCATCCGCCGCTATCGGAACATCAGGTGCGTCGAATGCGAAATCATGTGCCCAATCGTCCTCAATGAGGAAAGCGTTGAACGCTCTTATGATTTCAATAATTGTTTTACGACGAGCTGTCGACCACCGTTTCCCATGAGGGTTACCGAACGTGGGTTGACCATAAAAAGCTCGTGCAGAACTCGTTCGTAGCAGCCTCTCCAAACTCTCGGGGATTGGCCCCTCATCATCACTTTCCACTGGTAGTAGAGAAATCCCAGCCTGCCGAGCAGCCAGGATTGCACCCCAATATGAAGGCGACTCAATGATGAGTTCCTTCGGTGAAATGGCACGAAAAATGGCACCGAGCCCGCTCTGTGTGCCCGGAACAATAACCACATCGCGCTCATTTGCCCGTACCAGTTGCGAAGCAAACCACTGCCGCAGTTCTGCCATCCCCCGCACCGGTGCTCGTCGATAGGCATCGTACGATTTACTGACTCTGGTAAGCGCTCTTCGTACCAAGTTCGTTGGCAGCAGAGATTCATCCGGATAACCGGAATGCAGACTGATTGCCTCATCAGTGGAAGCTCTCTGGGTGGCGGCCAGAACCCTTCCGGTATTGGGCTGAGGTCCCAGCGCTCCGACTTGCCAGCTAAAGTCCGCCCGTGGGAGTTGTTGGCGATGCCTGACGAATACCCCCACGCCGACTCGCACTTCTACCAGTCCGCGGGTAGCCAGTTCGTGGATAGCGTTTCGCACTGTCACCGGGCTAACCGAATACGACCGTGTGATTTCACGGCTGGATGGCAGCTTTTCTCCGGCTTTGTGTTGCGCAATCCACGTTTCCAGCTCGCCGACCAACATAGACGTGCTACTGTTAACCATGAATATACATAGTAGCGCTATCGTATCGAAGCGCGCAGTGCTATCCTGCCCAATCCATTTTTCGCATCACCTCGACAATGTTCTCTATGACCTGCGCGGACCAATTCAGGACAAGGCCGACGAGCTACAGCGCCAGGGCGTAAAGGTCATTCCCCTCAATGTCGGAAATCCTGCCCCATTCGGCTTCCGGCCATCTGCAGAGGTACTTTCCGCTACGCACCGTGGCCTCGAGGAAACTTCTGGATACTCAAATTCCCTCGGCCTGAGCGACACCCGTCAGACTGTCGTGGACTACTACTCGCAGAATGAGGACTTCCCCGCCCTCGATAGCAATCACGTTCTTGTCGGAAATGGTGTCTCGGAGCTGGTAAACCTATGTCTACAAGCTCTCATCAACGACGGTGATGAGATCCTCATCCCCTCACCCGACTATCCACTCTGGACCGCATCCACCACCCTCGCCGGCGGAGTCCCCGTGCACTATTCCTGCCTAGAAGAAAATAATTGGCAGCCAGACGTCGATGCCATACGCGAGTCCATCACAGCCAAAACTCGGGCGATTGTCATCATCAATCCAAACAATCCCACAGGCGCCATCTACTCACCGGAGACTCTCTCCCAGATTGCCCAGCTCGCACGTGAGCACAATCTAGTGCTGCTTTCCGACGAAATCTACGACCGCATTGTGTACCCTGGAGCCTCGTTCACTCCAACAGCTTGCCTAGCGCAGGATGTCCCCTGCTTAACGTTCTCCGGCCTTTCCAAGACGCATCGCTTGGCCGGATTGAGAGCTGGATGGGTGACTGCAACTGGATTTCGCGAACAGGACACCCTGTTTAAAGGAATTCGACTACTGGCCTCAATGCGGATGTGCGCCTCAATTCCAGCCCAGCACGCGATTGCTGCCGTGCTGGGCAAAGAACACAGCATCGACAATTTAGTACGACCCGGTGGCCGCCTCTTCGAACAAAAAGTTGCTGCCACTACAGCACTCAGCAAGATTCCCGGAATCTCGTTCATCGAGCCGCAAGGGGCGCTGTACATTTTCATTCGACTAGACGGCAATATTTACGAAATTGATAAGGATGAGGACTTCGTTCTCTCGTTTCTGGAAGCAGAACACATTCACATCGTCCAAGGCAGCGCTTTCAATGTGAAAGGCGGGACATATGTCCGGATTACTTTTCTTCCTGAGGTCGAGACAATTGAACATTTCGCCGCTCGCTTCGCAGCTCACCTGGAGAAGTACGCTAAGCGCTAGCCCCTAACTACATCGCTAAATCCGCCAGGGCATCCTCATCAATAAAGGCCGTCCATCTTCGACCCGCGCAGGTATTGAAAAGTTCTCCGACGAGTTCGATGACCGCGGCCTCTCCTACGGAAAAATGATGGTCCGCTTCCCCTGGCCAAAGGATGGCAAGGCCGAGTCCATGCCGCTGGACCTGCTGGCCAAAATGATTGAGTTCAACATCGAGGACAAGCGCGGGATGACCAAGTTCTGGCGGTAGGTCGGGGTTGATTACCAGCCCTGGAAGCTGCCAAGCACTTAATGAGCATTCCTTTCCTCAGCGAGATCACGCAGGAATGTGTCTTTGTCGTCGCAGTAAATCTCAATCGAGGAAACCATCATTGGTCCCTTGTAAAGATCTTCTGCCACGACCTGCGAATCGACTTCTAACTTGACGTTCACTTCGCTCAAAACAGGCACCCTGAGATTGCCGTGCTCGTCAATTGCTACGTCCCCTCCTTCACCTGCCGTTACGGAGCTCGCATGACGTAAGTGTGACCACGGAATTTCGCAAATAAGCCTTCGCCCATTTCGCAGTACGAGTCCTTGCGGTGTCATTAGATGTGGATGATCCCGAACAGTTACGTAAAATCCAGATAAAAGAACTACGGCATAAACACTAATTACCAGCAATAAATATCGCCAAAACGCATTAGAAATAGCAAAATGCACTATGCTTATTTCTGCAACGCTCAGCGCCAGTATCATAAAAACAACAGTTCGAAGGTTTCTATATGCTGTGAAGGATCTGACTTCACTGTCGACATTTCTCTGAGGCTTAAAAAAGGTGAAAGCAGCTAGCAGCGAACCAACTTCCGAAACGAGTAACGCTAGTATTTTTCGAGGTACGCCAAATTTCTTTGACGTCTCGGACAGCGAAGAAGCCCATGACCTGCCATTTCTGAGATAGTCTTGCCACATACCTCCAAACAGTAAGAGAAAAGCCGCAACCACCACGGCAAGTGGTAACAGGAATACCCAACCCGGCAAACCAGATACCACATTCATAAGAAGGAAAAGAACTCCTTCAAAAATAATTGCGGCACCCAGCATTGCTCTAAATACAATTTTCATGTTTGCCTTCCGACTATGAATTGGCAGGTTTTCCTCGGAAGAAGATTACTCACCAAACGGGCTCTCTCTTAATACTTCTTACACATTCTTGAGTTGCCTTTTCACGATATGAACAGGTACCAAATGGTCGTTAAAATATGGCCGTAAGCCAAGCTCATGACTGAACACCGCTATATCAATGCCCCAGATGGGGGCCGACTGCCCTCATGCACATCTCAAAACTATTCAAGTTTTCTTCTACTTTCAATACAAAATGAGTTGTGAGATTTCTACATTTCTTCTCGTGAGCCGTTGCAATGCTAGCTGGCCGACGCATCCGACGACTTATGGCCACGCTATTCACCTATCGATGCGCTACAGCGTGTCCACAAGTGAATAGCGCATCGACAAGTGAGAGAGCCTGGCCCACAGCGTGCGCATAAGTGCCGAAAAACCATCGATAAGTCAGGAGAATCCATCGACAAGTCCCCGAAACCTGGCCATAAGTGCCGGACAGGGTTAAAGGAGAGTTAAAGGACAAGCCAACAACCTCAGCTCAGCATCTGCCTCTGCTTCAACCCAAGCCCCACCCCAAACCCCAACCCTAGAAACAAAAAATCCTCGGAAGCTTTTACACTTCCGAGGATCTTCGCTGTGGGCGAAGGGGGACTTGAACCCCCACGTCCGTAAAGGACACTGGCACCTGAAGCCAGCGCGTCTGCCATTCCGCCACTCGCCCGTGGGAACGAATAGAACTATAACACCCCGCGCTAATACACCACCAAATCCCCAGGCCAGCGCACGTTTTCCACCACTTTTCAGCACTTAGCAATAGCAACTTCCCCCCCACAACCGTCGTCACTATTTGATAAACCTCAGCAGTTCCTAGCCCTTAACTGAAGGTGTAGGGCTCTATACTGTTGCTTAAGTATCGATAATTTTTGTGCACATTTTTTTCACGTAACCCGCCGCGGTTTGGCGGGAGAAGGCGAATTTCTTTAGTCAGATGGATTTCCTAGGACGCATCCGCAAGCTCGATAGCTCGCTTCAGCGCGGGCTCGACAACAGCTTTGCGCGCGTGTTCGGCGGCAAGGTTGTCCCGAATGAGTTAGAAGAATGCCTGAAGCAGGAAATTGAAGACTTCCTGATGCAGGACGCCAACGGTCAGTACTTGGCACCCAATGATTTCCGCATTGGCATCAGCGCTGCCGACTACAAGAACCTTTCTGCGTCCGAGCCCAACCTGCCGAATCAGTTGGCTGACCGCATGACACGCTACTGCCGTAACAACGGCTGGGGCTTCACCGGTTCCATTAGCGTCCACCTGCAGGCAGTGGAGTCTCTCCACACCGGCCAGTTGAAGACGGCCAGCACTTTCACCGAGGACACCGTGGGCACCTCGGAGTTCGTCCCATTCGACGACAGTGCAGATGATGCCAACACTGACGCAGCCCCGTCGCAAAGCGATGATGAACCCCAAGCTGCAGAGACCTCTGCCGCCTACCACCCGCAGCCTGAAGCTGAGCAGTTCCCCACCGCTTCCCGCCCCATCCCCGCGGTCGACCCAGAGGCTGCAACTGAGCTGAGCAGCGCGACCGTGGGCGAAGACCAGTCCCAGGAAAAGACCGTCACCCTGCTGTTGCAGGACGGCTCCTCGCGCGTATTTGAGGTGCGCCATGGTTCGAACATCATCGGCCGCGGCACCGCTTCCGACTTCCGCCTCCCGGATACTGGTGTTTCCCGCCAGCATGCCGAGATCACGTGGGATGGCCAGGACGCTGTGCTCGTCGATTTGCATTCGACCAACGGCACCATTGTCAATGGCGAACCCATTGAGAACTGGCTGCTGGCTGACGGCGACGAAATCTCGCTGGGGCATTCTGTTCTCGAAGTTCAGATCCGCTAGTTAAATCCGCTGATTCAGATCCGCTAAGTAGTGAGGTTCACCAGGTTCACATGCCACTGCCCTAGGTTTGCCGACACATTCCTGGAATAATTACGTCCGTGTGTTCGGTTTGCGGACCCACCAGCTCTACATAAGGAGGTTCCTCGGACGTGGAAGCTATCGTTTTTCTGCTTTCGCGCATCGGCGTGCTGGTCGTCCTGTGGTTTTTCATTTGGATGACGCTTCGCACCCTGCGTACAGAAACAACAGGCTCGGCTCCGCTGCGCCCACTTCGGCAGGCCAGCAGTGCTCCGGCCAAGCGTTTCCAGCGCTCGCAGACTCCACATCAGCTCCTTGTCACCTCCGGGCCGCTGGCGGGTTCGCGCATGAACCTAAACAACCAACGCGACATCACTATTGGCCGTTCAGAGTCGAATGCCTTCGTCCTCAACGATGACTTCGCCTCGGGCCAGCACGCTCGCGTCATCAACCGCGACGGCATCTGGTACCTGGAAGACCTGGACTCCCGCAATGGCACATTCCTCAATGGCCAGCGCGTGGAACAGCCGGAACGCCTGGCTTCGGGTATGGAATTTCGTATTGGCCGTACAACTTTGAGGTTGCAACCATGAGTCTTGCTCTGAATTACACGGCCCGCTCTGACCGCGGCCTCATCCGACAGAACAACGAGGACTCCGCCTATGCGGGTTCGCGTCTGCTCGCGCTTGCCGACGGCATGGGTGGCCACGCCGCCGGAGAAATCGCATCTCAGCTGATGATTGCGGCCGTCTCTCGGCTGGACAATGATCAGCCCGGCCCCGATTTGCTCGAGTCCCTGCGCAGCGCCTGCATGGAGGGCAATAACTCCATCGCGGATGAAATTGAGCAGAACCCCTCTACGCAAGGCATGGGCACTACGCTGACTGCTCTGCTTTTCGACGGTACCCGCCTGGGCATGTGCCATGTCGGTGACTCGCGTGGCTATCTGCTGCGCGACGGGGAGCTCATCCGCATTACCCGGGATGACACCTATGTGCAGTCCCTGGTGGATGAGGGCAATCTCACCGAAGAAGAAGCGGCAATTCACCCTCAGCGCTCACTGATTTTGAAGGCTCTCACCGGTCGCCCGGTGGAGCCTACTTTGTCTTATCGCGATGTTCACGAGGGCGATCGCTACCTGCTGTGCTCGGATGGTCTATCCGATCCAGTGTCCGCGGACACCATCAAGGATGTGCTCTCGGAGGGCACTCCGGACGAGGCCGCTACCAAGCTCATTGACTACGCGTTGAAGTCCGGTGGTCCGGATAACATCACCGTGGTGGTTGCCGATGTTGTCGATTCGTCGGCACGCACGCCTTACGAGCCCGCCCTGGCCGGTGCCCTACAGAGTGCGGAGGAGGAACTCCCCCGCCCCAATACGTCAGCGGGACGCGCGGCGGCACTCCGCCCGCGGAAGTCGCAGGAAATTGCAGTGACTTCGGCGCCGGAGAAGAAAGCTTCCAAGGGCAAGTGGCTAGTTATTTCTGTGGTGCTGGTGCTGGTGGCCGGGTTGGTCGGCCTTGGTATTTGGGGCTGGCAGAAGAAGGAGTCGATGTACCATCTCGCGGTGGTCGACGGGCAGGTGCAGCTGATGCACGGCGTGCCCGGCAGTTTGCTGGGCTTCGATCTGCAAGAGCCACATCAGTTCATCTGTTTGACCGATGACAATAAAGTTCAGCTTCCTCCGGCTGGGACGCCGAAGGAGAAGGTCGACTGCCACATCATGACGCCGGAAGATCTCTCACCGGCGGCACGCAATTCGCTGGAAGGTCTGCCGGCTGATTCCTACGACGGTGTCAGCGACCAGATTGGCCGTTTGGCGGAGTCGGCACTGCCGGTATGTCTGTCCGTTTCCGACGATGACAAGAAGGATGAAAAGCTGGGCTCGAAGCCAGGAGTCAACTGTAGGCAGGTGCGAAAATGAGTGAAACTACCACGAAGCGACAGCTTCGGATGAAGGAAATGCTCCTGCTGCTGCTGTCGGCAGGATTGTTGCTTTTGGCACTAATTTCACTGGAACTGGCTCAGGGCAACTCTCTGACCGCAGATGTCTTTTACATCATTGGCGGATTCTTTGTGATCTTTGCAGTGGCGCATATCGCGCTGACCTTTGTGGCACCCAACGCCGATCAGGTGATGCTGCCGGTTGCGGCCACGCTCAACGCCTTGGGGCTGGTGATGATTCACCGCCTCGACCTGGCCAATGACACCTCGTTGGTGCGCAACCAGATCATGTGGACCGTACTCAGTGTCGCACTGTTTATCGGCGTGATTGTCCTGCTGCGCAACCACCACTCGCTGTCGCAGTACTCGTATCTGCTGGGTCTCGGCGGCTTGATTCTGTTGGCGCTACCGCTGGTGTGGCCGTCGTCGATTAATGCTGATGCCCGCATCTGGATTTCCATCGGCCCGTTCTCCATGCAGCCGGGTGAGTTTGCCAAGGTCATGCTGCTGATCTTCTTTGCTCAGCTGCTGGTGAATAAGCGCTCGCTGTTCAATGTGGCGGGCAAGCGTTTCCTGGGCATTGATTTCCCGCGTGTTCGCGACCTGGGTCCGATTCTGCTGATCTGGGGCATCGCTACCGTCATCATGGCTCTGCAGAATGACTTTGGCCCGGCGCTGGTGCTCTTCGGCACTGTGCTGGCAATGCTCTACGCTGCCACCGGTCGCGGTTCCTGGCTGATCATCGGCATGGTGCTGGTGACCGTCGGCGTTGTCGGTGTCTACATGGTTTCGGACAAGATTCAGGCGCGAGTCACGCATTTCCTGGATCCGTTGGGCTCCTACGACGAGGGCGGCTACCAGCTCTCCCAGGGTCTGTTCGGCATGAGCTGGGGTGGCATCGGTGGCACCGGTCTGGGCCAGGGCTACCCACAGAACATTCCGGTGGCACACTCTGACTTCATCCTCTCGGCCTTTGGTGAGGAGCTCGGTTTTACCGGCCTGAGTGCCATCATCCTGCTGTTCGCGATTCTGATTTCCCGCGGTATTTCGGCGAGCTTGGCGGTACGTGATTCCTTTGGCAAGCTGCTGGCGGCCGGTGTCGCATTCTCGATGGCCATTCAGCTGTTCGTGGTTGCAGCCGGTGTTTCCAAGCTGATGCCGCTGACCGGTCTGACTACTCCGTTCATGTCAGCCGGTGGTTCCTCACTGCTGGCCAGCTACATCATGTTGGCCATCGTGTTGCGCGTCTCTGACGAGGCCAACCGCCCCTGGGGTATTCCAAGCAACCCTTCGGGCCTCAACGACAATGCCACCGCATCTCAGGAGGTGAACCAGTAGATGAATAAAACCATTCGCCAAATCTTTGTTGTCGTTCTCGGACTCTTCGTTCTTCTACTGGCGAACCTGACCTACATCCAGGGCTTCCAGCAGGATAAGTACGCCCACAATCCGCTGAATAGCCGCCAGTTCCTGGAGGAAAAGTCCAAACCTCGCGGCCAAATCACCACTGACGGCGACATTCTGGCCCACTCGGTCAAGGGCGAGAGCGGCTTCTATGACCGCAGCTACGACACCGACCCGGAGGCATATGCCGCGGTGGTCGGATACCTGTCGGACATCTACGGCTCCGCCGGTATCGAACGCTCTCAGAACGAGATCTTGAACGGCAGCGACCCTTCGCTGTTTACCTCCCGCGCCCTCGACATGGTCACGGGCAAGGAACCCTCTGGGGCCTCCACGGAGCTGACGCTGTTGCCGAACGCTCAGCGGACTGCGTACCAACAACTCGCTGAACGCGGCTACGTCGGCTCCGCCGTCGCCATTCGCCCATCGACGGGTGAAATTCTCGCGATGGCCTCCACACCGTCGTTCAACCCGAATGACATCGCCGCCGGCGACGAGAGTACCTGGCAGTCCCTCAATAACAATGAGGGCGCACCGCTGCTCAACCACGCCACTCAGCGTCCGCTGCCGCCGGGTTCCACTTTCAAGGTGTTGACCACGGTCACGGCACTGGAGCAAGGCGCTTCCCCGGACACCTCAGTCACTGGCGCACCGCAGATTACGCTGCCGGATACCACCACTACGTTGGAGAACTACGGTGGCTCGACCTGTGGTGGGGCTACTACAACTCTCCGCCAGGCTTTCGCGCAGTCCTGTAATACGGCATTCGCTGAGCTCGGTATGCAGTACGGGGCCGATGCGCTCAAGGACGTCGCTAAGCGATTCGGCATCGGTGAGACCCACGATGACGCGGGCCTGCCGATTCAGCCCTCCGCTGTCGGTGATATTCCGGATCAGTCCTCGCTGGGTCAGACCTCCATTGGTCAGCGCGACGTGTCCTTCACGCCGCTGGACAACGCCATCATCGCCGCCACGATTGCCAACGGCGGCGTGCGCATGGAACCCCAGATCATCAAATCGGTGCGCGGTGCCGACCTCTCCGAAATCAAGTCCTTTAAGCCGATTGAAGCCGGCGAGGCGATTTCGCCGGAGGTCGCGGAGACCGTAACTGAGCTGATGCGCGGCTCCGAGTCGCACTCGGGCGGTAACGGTTCGCGTATTGCCTCCAAGACCGGTACCGCCGAACACGGTGCTGTCCGCGGCGAGTACGCGCCGCACGTCTGGTACATCGCCTTCGCGCCGGACTCCGATGTCGCCGTGGCTGTCGTCGTGGAAAACGGTGGCGGCCAGGGCCAGGGCGCTACCGGCGCCTCCGTTGCTGCCCCGATTGGCCGTGCACTCATTAACGCGGTCGAACAGGCGGGTCGATAAGCATGGATGCCCACCAAGTTCAAGACATCGTTGGCGACCGATATCACGTCCGCCGTCTGCTCGGCCGTGGCGGCATGTCCACCGTCTGGCTTGCCGACGACGCCACCAGCGGCGAACTGGTTGCAATCAAACTTCTGAACCAGGAGTACTCGGACAACTACGAGTTCCGGCAGCGTTTCCAGAACGAAGCCGCCGCTGCGCGCAGCGTCAACAGCCCAAACGTGGTGAAGATTGTCACCTACGAGGAAGGCGACATCGGCAGCCACGGCGCGTGTTACATCGTCATGGAGTACATCCGTGGCGAATCTCTGTCGCAGGTGCTGCAGCGGCGTCGCACCCTGCCAGAGCACCTGATGCTCGACGTTCTGGAGCAGACTGCACACGGCCTGTCGGCAATTCACGCTGCGAACCTTGTCCACCGCGACATTAAGCCGGGCAACCTCCTGGTGACGCCGGAGGGCACCGTGAAGATTACCGACTTTGGCATTGCCAAAGCCGCTGAAGCGGTGCCTCTGACGCGTACCGGCATGGTCGTCGGTACCGCGCAGTATGTCTCACCGGAGCAGGCGCAGGGCAAACAGGTGAGTCCGGCGACTGACATCTACTCGCTTGGCTGTGTCGCCTACGAAATGGTGGCCGGCGCCCGGCCCTTCCAGGGCGACTCCACCGTCGCGGTTGCCGTGGCACACATCAACGAGGCTCCGCCTGCGTTGGCGCCGACGGTCAATCCGCATATCCGCGAACTTATCGGCATTATGCTGCGCAAGGATCCGCAGCGTCGCTATGCCGATGGCCGTGAGCTGGCACAGGCTGTTTTGCGAGTGCGCGCGGGGCACCGCCCACCGCAGCCGCGTGGTGTGACCCCAACGGTGCACCGTCAATCCAACGCTGCCAACCCGGCGACCACCGAACTCGGTGCCATGACGCGACCGCCCATGCCGGTGTCGCAGCCACCGCAGCAACCGCAGCGACCACCGCAGCAACCCGCCCGACAGCGTAAGCCGGCAAAGAAACGCAGTGGCTGCGGTTGTGGCTGCGGCAGCATTGTGCTGTTGGTGCTGCTAGTGTTGCTGGCCGGTGCTATCGCAGTCGTCTATTCGCTGTCGACTACCGGTTCACTGCCAACCATTCCGAACTTGGAGCAGTACATTCCGAACCAGTCACAGCAGCAAACCCCAGAGGAAAACACCGACCCCAACGACGGTTCTGGTTACGGTTGGTCGGGAGACAATTCCGGTAACTGGGGAAATAACGACGGCGGCAACTCTGGGGAAAACTACGGCGGCAACAATGACGGTGCCTCTGACAGCTCCACTGAGCAGGACACCAGCGAGACCGCTCCGGATACGTCCGAACCGACTCAGGATTCGGGCAACGACAATGGCAACGACAATGGCAACGACTCCAGTGACGGCGTTCTGCCCGGTATTCAGTTGCCCCTGGGAAATGACTCCGGTAATACCTTGGGGACTCCAGATGCACAGTAATATTCAGGTACAAGATGTTTTGGTGGAAATCCTTCCGAAGGGACTGACGAACAATGTCTGGCAATGACGATCTCCTCTCCGGCCGTTATCGGCTCGGCGAGCTCATTGGCGTTGGCGGCATGTCCGATGTCTACCGCGCTGAAGATACTGTTCTCGGTCGCTCTGTCGCGGTCAAGATGATGAGGGCCGACCTTGCCAGGGATGAGAACTTCCTCGCAAGGTTCCGTCGTGAAGCGAAAAACTCAGCGCTGCTGAATCACCCGTCGATCGTGTCGGTGTACGACACCGGCGAGACGGATAGCCCGATGGGGCGCGTGCCTTTCATTGTCATGGAGCTGATTCAGGGCGAGACCCTGCGTGATCTTGTTCGTCGTGAGGGGCGGCTCGACCCGAAGAAAGCCGCATCGATCATGGCATCGGTGTGTGATGCGCTGACGGCATCCCACCATGCGGGCATTATTCACCGCGACATCAAGCCAGCGAACATCATGCTGACCAACACCGGCAAGGTGAAGGTGATGGACTTCGGCATCGCTCGCGCGCTCGGTGATTCCACCACGATGACGCAGACTGCGGCGGTGCTGGGTACCGCGCAATACCTCTCGCCGGAGCAGGCGCGCGGTAAGACCGCCGACGCCCGTTCCGATATCTACGCTGTCGGCTGCGTACTTTTCGAGGCCGTCACGGGCGCCCCGCCATTCACCGGTGAAACCCCTCTTTCTGTCGCTTACCAGCACGTTCAGGACCAGCCGCCGCGGCCTTCAGGGAAGCTCAACACCGACCCGAACACGGCTCAGGCCCTCGACGCGGTGTTGTTGACCGCGATGGCCAAGGATCCGATGGAGCGCTACGACTCTGCAGAGGACTTCGCCCAGGATTTGCGTCGTCTTGCACGCGGCGAGGATCCGTTGGCGCTGGCGCACCACGGCGCGCATGACGACGACGCGAAGACCACCGAATTCCTTCCGGCAACTCCGTCGGATGCTGAGACCCGGGTGACCCCTGCGCAGCAGGCAACTCCGGCCGCTGTCCCTGCTCCGGCTCCGGCTCCGGAACCGGAGAGAGTGGCTGCCCAGCCGGAAGCCCCTGCTCAGATCGCTAACACTGACGAGCCTGAGAAAAAGAAGGGTGGCGCAGGAAAGACTGTCGCACTGGCGGCTGCTGCGCTGGTCGCTCTCGGCGGTGTCGGCTACGGCGCCTACCAGCTTTTCAACTCGTCCACCGAGGTCGAGACCGTCGCCATTCCGCAGGTCGAGGGCCTAAATGTCAATGAGGCAACGCAGGTTCTCGAGCAGGCTGGTTTCGTGGTCAACCGCGTCGACGAGCCGAACCCAGATGTGCCCCGAGACACGGTGATTGCCACCGAACCGGGTGTCGGATCGGGGTTGCCGCAGGGATCTCGTATCAAGCTGCGCGTATCTTCGGGCCCAGAGTTGACCAATGTGCCGGATGTACGCGACAAACAGGCAGAGGAAGCTCGCCGCCTGCTCGAGGAGGCGGGGCTTGTCGTCAATCCGAAGCTGCAAGAGGAACCGAGTGAGGACGTTCCGCGCGGCAATGTCATCGAGCAGTCTCCAGCTGCCGGTTCTCAGGTGTCGAAGGGAACCCGCGTAACTTTGACTGTCTCCTCCGGTATCGAGACCAAGACTGTTCCGGATGTCACTGGTCAGAGGTTGGATTCCGCCCGCACGACCCTCGAATCCGCTGGTTTCGTTGTCGAGGTGGTGGAGGTTGACTCCACTGAGGAACAGGGAACCGTTGTTGAGGTTCCCCAGAAGGGCACGGAGCTCACCGTCGGAACGACTGTCGAGCTGCACGTTTCGCGCGGCAACCAAATTAAGATGCCACGAGTTGAGGGCCAGACTCGCAGTGATGCGGAGAAGGCACTCACCAATGCCGGCTTCGAGGGAACTATCCGCACCGAGGAAGTCACCACGCTGGATCTGTCCAAGGTCGACCACGTGGAGAAGGCCAACCCGTCAGCCGGCTCCAAGCTCAACAAGGACGGCGAGGTCACCCTGCGCGTCTACCGGCTGGGGGTTGCCCCGGAGAGCTCTTCAGAGGAACGGCCTGCTCCGGAACCTCCCATAAGGCTGCCGGATCTGCTGCCTAACTAGCGGCTAGTGTGCCAGCACGTCTGAGAAGGCGCGCTGGTACACGGCCTGCTGCTCTTCCAACTCCGCCAGGAGTTCCTCGGTGTACTCACCGCCGGCCAGCCGCAGCCAATTGACCAGCATGCGGTGCCCGTACTGGGTGAGTACCGACTCCGGGTGGTACTGCACGCCGTGAATCGGCAGGTCGCGGTGGCGCATCGCCATCAGCATGCCCGAATCCGTGAATGCCGTGGCAATGAGTTCCTCCGGCAGTGTCTTCGGATCCACCGTCAACGAGTGGTAGCGCGTGGCAATAAAAGGACTGGGCACATCGGCCAGAACACCCGTGCCGTCATGAGTGACCGGGGAGGTCTTGCCGTGCAACAGCTCGTCGGCACGCACGACCTGCGCACCAAAGACCTCACCAATCGCCTGGTGACCCAAGCACACACCCAACACCGGTGTCGGCTCGTCCTGCCTGCTCACCGCGCGAATAATGTCCTCTGTCCACCCCGCATTAGACGGCTCACCGGGACCGGGCGACAGTAGGATTGCATCAAATTGCTTTACGACGTCGTCAACATCGCGGAGACGCGCATCATCATTGCGCCAGACAGTAACCGTTTCGCCGAGCTGGCCTATGTACTGGACCAGATTGAATACGAAGCTGTCATAGTTATCGACGACGAGAATCTGCATAACTGGGAATTCTACTGCCTGCGAACTTCACTGGTAAGTTCGGATGCAAAGTTTACAATTATGCATATACCGCGGGAGTGTAGATACCGCGCTGATCGCAACCTGCTGACCACAACCTAAGGAGTTTAAAGCGCTATGCCTAAGGCAAAGATCGAAAGCACTAATTCACCACAATCCGGTGGCTCCTCCGTCAGCCGTACCCCGGTCAAAATCAACAGCACTCAGACGCCGGTGTGGTACAAGGTGCTGATGTTCGGGTTCATGCTGATTGGTTTGGGCTGGCTGCTGGTCAACTACATCGCGGGTCCGCATATTCCGTTCATGGTGACTTTGAACGCATGGAACTACGTCATCGGCTTTGGTCTTTTCATTGTTGGTCTGCTGATGACTATGGGTTGGCGTTAGTCAGCTCTAATACATCGCACCCCCTCAGGCGCATCCACTTTTG
Organism: Corynebacterium sp. 239_CJEI; assembly: GCF_001055995.1. NCBI lineage: Bacteria > Bacillati > Actinomycetota > Actinomycetes > Mycobacteriales > Corynebacteriaceae > Corynebacterium > Corynebacterium sp. 239_CJEI. The sequence continues at coordinate 145,038 of NZ_JVOW01000031.1, forward strand.
GATGCGCCTTTTTTTCATACCTAAAAACCCAGGTCAATTCACCCCCGTCAGTACACCCGTTTCCCACACGTTTTTCGACGAATGAGGATTTCCCTCCTACTGATCGCGCAAAAAAGTTATCCACAGAAACCTGTGTAACAATCATGTAATTTGTGGATAACTGTGGAGAGATTTCGTCCCAAATTTCTCACGGGTTACGTGACAGAAACCGTAAAGCATGACAACTTTGGTTCTATCCCCTGTGTCCACAGTATCCACAGCCTGTGGATAACTCTGTGAACAAGTAACATAGTTGCAAGTCAAGTTGTGCGTAACTCCAATATTCTGCGGAGTTCGACCACTTTCGAACGCTGGTTCGTAAATTACAAGAATGGAATTATCCACACATGTGCACAAGTCTGTGGACAACTGTGAATTGTTGTAATTTGTGAAAATTGGAACCCGTAACGTGCTTCTTGGCCCGTGTTCACCTAGGTGAACAGTGGAGTATTTTTTCCACAGGGCTGTGGACATGTGGAGAATCAACACGATGTGCTACTACCCCCACTACCCCTAAACACAACATTGAAGTTACGGGCCGTCGTAAAGCGAAAATGGGCATGAAAAAACCCGCCCGGAACAACCGGACGGGTTAAAGAGCGTAGAAGCTAGCGGATTACTTCTCGATGTCGATGGAGGTAATCACGACCGGCTCCAGCGGGCGATCCCAGTGATCGGTAGCCACACGAGCGATCTCGTCGACAACCTTCTTCGAGGCATCATCAGCGACCTCACCGAAGATGGTGTGAGCGCCATTGAGGTGCGGGGTCGGAACAACGGTGATGAAGAACTGGGAACCGTTGGTACCACGGCCGCCGCGCTTGCCGGCGTTTGCCATAGCGAGCAGGTACGGACGATCGAACTGGAGCTCCGGGTGAATCTCATCGTCGAACATGTAGCCCGGGCCGCCGGTGCCGGTGCCCAGCGGGTCACCACCCTGAATCATGAATCCAGCGATGATGCGGTGGAAGATGGCCTCATCGTAGAACGGGCCGGACTCGGTGCCAGAGGCGTTCTGCCCCTTGTACTCCTTGGTGCCTTCTGCCAGGCCGATGAAGTTGTCGACGGTATTCGGCGCGTGGTTGCCGAACAGGTCAATCACGATATCGCCATGGTTGGTGTGCACAGTTGCAGTAGCAGTCTTAATAGTCACGTTCCTTAGGATACCGACCTTGGTGGCCAATTGCTCCTACTGGTGAGTTTCTCCGTGGCAGAAACCAGCGAAAATGTTTCTCAAGATAAGGAAAAGAGTTCTTCGTTGACCCCCATGGAGGCCAAATAGTGCCTAAGCTGGAATGTGAGCCTGCTGCAAATATTTCGGCGCTAGGCCTAACTGGGCCCTAGCTCTTGGACTTAGAAGCATCTTGGTCTCAGAGGCACTGGCGCCGCAGCAGTATTAATCATTGATTGAGAATTAAAGGCGATGCCTGTTGGCGACGCACTAATAAAGGAGAGTCATGAACCCCAACGCAATCTCGCTGGCTGTCAAGGGACTGAAGTCCGCTTACGACAGCTACTCGGATTACCGGGACAAGAAGGCTGCAGAGCTCTACGACACGATGCAGGAGGCTAAGAAGGTGGCAGCTGCACAGAACGAGGCAGCAAAGGACGCAGCAACCAATTGGGCGGAAGACGTTAAGGAAAAGGTTTCCGACGCCCGCGATCAGCTCGCTGAGCAGGCCGAAGAACTGACCGGCAAGGTTGAGAAGAAGTCCAAGGAGACCAAGAAGCAGGCTAAGAAGGCTGCGAAGCAGGCCGAGAAGGACGCTAAGCGCAAGGGCAAGAAGACCCGTTGCAAGGCTCGCTGCGAGGCTAAGAAGGCTGAAAAGAAGGCCAAGAAGGCTCGCAAGGACCTCGAGGTGCGTACCCAGAAGGCTATCGACAAGGTAACCGGTAAGGAAGAGCAGCGCGCCAAGAACGGTCGCATCGCAACCGCTTCCCTGGTCTTCGCTGTTGTTGCAGCAATCGTCGGTGTCATCGTTTGGAAGCTGCGCAAGGACGACAAGCTCCCGGTTGACCCAGCTCCGTACCAGCAGAAGGCCCAGGAAGTTAAGCACAAGGTCGAAGAGAAGGCCGCAGAGGTCAAGGAGACCGTTGAAGAGAAGGCTTCTGAGGCTAAGGACAAGGCTGAAGAGGTAAAGGGCAAGGCAGCCGACAAGGCCGACGAGGCCAAGGACAAGGCTGCTAAGGCCAAGGAGACCACTGAGGAGAAGGCCGCAGAGGCTTCCAAGCAGGCTCAAATCAAGGTCGACGAGGTCAAGACCGAGAAGAAGAACGCTGACGACGCTAAGAAGATCTCTTCCAAGCCGTCCAAGCCGGCTCCGAAGCCGGGTCAGGCTCGCAAGAAGTAAATAGGCGGCTAGATAGCCAAAAGCCTTTTCACGCCCGATTGTTCTGTGCAGTTGATGCGCAGGCGGTCGGGCGTTTTTTGGTTAAGCAGCAAACCTGACAACTTCAGAAAGACGGGCTGCAAATGTGAAACTGTGCGAGTTTATGACACTTTCAAGCCGGTAGGTTCAGGCCATTTTTGTCATAAACGCAGTCAGTAACTCGGCGTTCTTGCGGGTTAAGTAAAGAAAAGTGTGTCCGCATGCCACCATAACCCCAGACCACACACCAC
>NZ_JVOW01000032.1:0-8054 GCF_001055995.1 Corynebacterium sp. 239_CJEI
GGGTTAAGTAAAGAAAAGTGTGTCCGCATGCCACCATAACCCCAGACCACACACCACAAATCACCAAAGAATAGCTCCCCGAAAGCTATTACCCACACCATCCCACACCTCCGGCCACATTTGTGCTAACCGCACACCGGTTGGATTAAAGGATGACCACCAACCGCCCCAGCTGCCCACTATGCGGCAACAACACAAAGAAAAACGGCACCACCAGCAAATCAACCACCCGTTGGCGCTGCACCCACTGCGGACACTCCTTTACCCGCAACACCCAAACCCACAACAAAAACACCGCCACCATGGCTTTGTTCATCCAATGGGCCACCGGCACCCAATCTCTAACCACCTTCGCCGCACACCATGGCGTAACCAGGCAAACCATGCACCACCGATTCCGATGGTGCTGGTGGATCATCCCCACACCCACCATCGACTCATTCCGCATCCATGACCAAATCTTCCTCGACGCGACCTATCTAAAGTCCGGATGCCTCCTGATCGCAGCCAGTAAAACCCACGTCATCAACTGGACCTGGGCCAGACACGAAACCACCGCCGCCTACACCGAACTCCTACGCCCCATTGCCGCACCACTAATCGCAGTCACAGACGGCGGACAAGGTGCCCAATCAGCCATCCACCACTGCTGGCCAACAACACGCATCCAACGCTGCCTCGTCCACGCCCAACGAACAGTCCGCCGCCACACCACCAGCAACCCCCGCACCGATGCCGGCAAAACCCTCTACCGCCTAGCCCTGAAACTCACTCGCATCACCGACCTTGACCAAGCATCCACATGGGTCGCCCACCTGCACGAATTCGACCACACCTACCGGGAATGGATGAACGAGAAAACCACCATCAAAGACCCCGTTACCGGCGCCTACACCAAGGTCTACACCCACCAACGCGTCCGAGCGGCCTATCAATCATTGCTATCTCTGCACCGCAGAGACCTGCTGTTTACCTACCTGCAACCCCCACCAACAACCATCGACCCCGACAACCTTGCAGCAACAACAAACAGCCTCGAAGGTGGCATCAACGCCCCCATAAAAGAACTAGCCCGCAGACACCGCGGACTATCACTACCGCATCAACGCACAGTGATGGATTGGTGGCTGTATCTACATACAGAAGTCCCTGACGATCCGGTCAAGATCGCCAGGGACCAACGATGGGGTCAAGACGCACTTTCCACAGCAACAGACCTGATCACCCACAACACCACAGCCACTACCAATGACATCGGTGCACCAGCAGAATACGACACCGCCATCGACACCAGCTACCAACACAACCTCGGCATCCAAAAAGGCTGGATCAAATAACCGCAACACGCCCGGAAAAGACACACTTTTCTTTACTTAACCCGTGCTAGAGGTTATGACGCAAGTTTATTGAATTCCAGAGAATTTCTGAACATCCGGCGAGCGAAGGAAACGCCCGGCCATTTCCACAGCTGGCTGAGAAGAATCTCCTTCGATTACAAGGGACGCAATCGCCAATTCCCCTGTCGTTCCAGCGAACCAGCCATTGGAAAGCTTGCCATCAATTTCTGCTGTACCAGTCTTTCCGCCAAGTGCACTAAGATCACTCAACGACCTAGCTGAACCGTGGTCAATTGTTGATTTCATCATCGTCCGGAGGCTTTGAATAGTTGTATCGCTGACATGCTGGTCTGCCTGTTTATTCACTACTGTCTGTTCGCCTTGAATGAGCTGTGGAGGAACAAGCAAGCCGCCGTTAGCGACAGTCGATTGCATGAGCGCAATCCCAAATGGACTAGCTAGAACCTCGCCCTGTCCAATAGAAGCCTCCACACGAGGAGGTCCAGCCGGTGTCCGCGGCACCGAACCAGTAAGTGTGGTCATCCCTGGTACGTCGAAGTCGGAGCCAATTCCGAGTTCTAAAGCAGTCCGTTGCAGATCATCTTCTCCCAAACGATCCGAAATGACCGCTTGGGTTGTGTTACATGATTGGGCGAAAGCTTCTTCCAGTCGAACGCTACCTAGATCGAAGTCATGATCGTTGGGAATCGTGCGTCCAGCGACGGTGATATTGCTAGGACAAGGTAGTTCCTCATCCATGCTGACTGCCCCTGCCTCTAGTGCCGCCGCTGTGGTCACAGTTTTGAACGTCGATCCCGGTGGGAATAGCCCGGTGAGTGCGATTGGCCCTTGGTTATTTGCCTTGTCATTTTGTGCAACGGCAAGGACACCTCCTGTTCTAGGATTGAGCACGACTAGAACTGCGGCACGTTGCTCACTGTCCACTGCTTGTTTTGCTGCGCTTTGCAGTGTGTTATCCAGAGTGGTTGCGATTGGCTGAACTCGGCGAGGCGGCTCAGAGGCTACCGTCGTCATACCTTGTGAACTCTCAGCGCGTATCGACCATCCTGAATTAGCATCGAGCACTGACTCCCAATATTTGTTCAATTCAGCATCCAGCGGAGAGTTAAGAGTTTTGGACACGCTTAAGAGACGCCCCTGCTCCACAGTGGAAATTCCCTCAAAGGTCCTAAGTTGCTCTTGTATCTTCCGGAATTCTTCCTGCCTCAAAGTGAGGAGCACGGTGTCTTCATCCTGAGACTCTCCCAAGGTCTGCTCGATCCACTCCTTAGTCGTTGTGGGAGACACTGGTGCAAAAATCTGGGCCAATTCCTGCGCTCTAGAGGCTATATCTTTGCGACCTCGTACCTGAATAACTTTCGTCCAGGTCATATATTCATTGCCCAAGCGATCTTTAATTGGAAGATCGTACTGTTTATCTTCAGCAAAAAAGAGTGCGGAATCATCGCTCAACTGAGCTTCGAAGATCGAAGGCAACCATTGAGGCTTACCATCCTGTCCACTAAGGACGAGCCGACCATTGCTCTCCAACTCCACACCATCTTTGGACCAAGTCACATGAGTATTCTGCTTTCCATTGGAAATATCAGATTTTTCGATGTTGACCTTCACACCATGAAGTGACTGCCGAAATTCATGAAGGGCGCGCTCCGGGTCTGGATGATCCAGATACCGTGCAGCCTTGCTGTCATCTCCCGCGTTGAAAGCTTTGAGAAATACGTCTGAGTCTGATTCCCACGGTAGAGCTGAACAGCTGCTCAACATCACTGCGGAGAGCGAACAGAGTGCAATCACCGACTGACGGAAACGATTGTGCTTAGTCATCATGGGAGTGACGTTAAGTGAGACGCATTGGATGCCACCAATATCACATAATGCAATTGTCTCATTTCATTCACATATAGGCGATGGTAGAAGTGTGTATTCAAGTGGCAGAAATTCTAACGAAGAGCGTCCACGAGCAGTCTAGCCACTTCGCCAATAGCACCATCGTGAGTACTCATTGCTTGTTCTGGCACCACCTGTTTCAGCATGATGGACACCACAATGGGCTCCTCGCCCTCAACCTGGATAATCGAAGCTTCACCATGGAGAAGTCCTACAGTGCCCGTTTTTCCATAGATATCAACGCCGCTTGGAGGAAAGCCTGAAGGAACACGGTGACGCCACACCTGCAACCCCAAGAGTTCACACATAGATCGACGTACCGCTGCACTATCGTCTTTCCAAACCTGTTCCAAGTCATTAGTTATTTCCGCCAACGAAGAGACTGCAGAAAACGCTATATCTGTACTACTCCCCCCTTGGGATTGAACATATTGACGCAATTGTTTCTCCGCCGTCACTAAGCTATTCCGATCTTGCAAGTCATAATGAGGTGGAAACCGTTTAAGAAATGCTTCTCGAGCCCACGCAGGCAGTAGACGCAAAATCTCGTGGGCGGCCACGTTATCTGACACCGATGCGACTTGTTTCATTAAGTCTCGGAGACTCACGTTCACTGCGTCATCAAAGGCAGCGAACCCATACCCTTCGTAAGTTCCTTTGGACGGTGCAACGTCAACACGAAGACGAGGATCCAGATCACCTCGTTGAATCGCTTCCAAAGTGAGGTGGAGGAGCCGGATTTTATATAAGGATGCCACCGTAATTTTCTCGTCTTGTTTGCGTCCGATAGTCACCCCATCGTGCAGTCGCGATGCACACCACCATCCCTCACACCCCGACCGCGTCAACACGTTTTCCAGGGCCATCTCCATCCGTGCAGTCATTGGTTAATCCTTCGACAAATTCTTTCGGCGACCGCCATGGCCTCGGCGCCATTGTCCATCCCACCTCGGCGAACCACTACATCCACGGAAAAATCGAAACGGGAAGGAAGCTCAATAGCATTGTCAAACTGGTGAAAACCGCGAAATACCAAAGACATCCCCTCCCCTCTTCCAATCAATAAGCCCCTACCTAGAGCATCCTCTGAATCATTAATTTCGCAAGACACACCCGACCGAAATAGCTCTCTCGCCAAACCACTGGCTGCACTTGAATTGTCATTCAGGTTCTCCACCAGCAGATTCAATTGAGACAAGGTCTTATCCAACCTTGAATACCCCGGCGGCACCACTAGATCACGTGACAGAGAAAACTGCCTCGCACTGCGGTGAGTACCCAAGGGAACCGGAGCTTGAACAAGCCCCGCATGAATAGCGCCTTCTTCAACACGGGCAAGAATCTCAACAGAAGGCAGTGACGACAAAACTACTCCATCATGCTGCTGTGCCTTTGCTGCAATACGCGATCCTATCTCGCTTGGAAGCGCACTACTGATGGCCAAACGAAACCCGCTTTGCGCACCACTTCGGATACCGTCAATCATCGAATGCATAGTCTGAAGATCGCGATTAATCACCCGGGCATATGGAAGCAAGGTCAACCCTGCCTCGGTTAGTTTCACTTCCCCCGCCCCTCGGATAAATAGCGGTGTACCTACACCAGCTTCTAAGCGCTTAATGGCATTGGAGACAGGCGGCTGACTCACTCCCAGTCGCGCTGCCGCCGCTGTAAAACTACCGGTCTCCGCTAAAGCCACGAAATACTGCCATTGGCGCAGATTTCCCGTCTGAGCAATCATGGGTCTCAGCATAGTGGAGCACGAGTTCGCACCACTGCAGCGTAAAATGATGTCTTTGGCTTGAGCAACACCGTCGCGGTGGCGTCGATAAACAAAAAGGAAGTGACACACAGCGTGGGCATTGGAAACGGACCGCTCATTGTGCAGTCGGATAAGACCGTGCTGCTGGAAATCGACCACGAACAGGCGCAGGAGGCGCGCACCGCGCTGGCACCGTTCGCGGAGCTGGAGCGCGCGCCGGAGCACGTGCACACCTACCGCATCACCCCGCTGGCGCTGTGGAACGCCCGCGCGGCAGGGCACGACGCGGAGCAGATCATGGACGTGCTGGAAACCTACTCGCGGTTCCCCGCCCCGCAGCCGCTGCTCATCGACATTGCCGACACGATGGATCGCTACGGGCGGCTGAAGCTCATCAAGCACCCAGCGCACGGGCTCGTGCTAGAGACGACGGACAGGGCTGTGCTGACGGAGATCCGGCGTCACAAAAAGATCAAGCCCATGTTGGGCGCAGAGATCGACGAGGACTCGATCGTTGTGCACCCTTCCGAGCGCGGCAGGCTCAAGCAGGAACTGCTGAAGGTCGGCTGGCCCGCAGAGGACCTGGCGGGATACGTCGACGGCGAGGCACACCCCATCGAGCTGTCGCAGGAACACGAAGAATGGCAGCTGCGCGACTACCAGGAGATGGCGGCCGATAGCTTCTGGGAAGGCGGCTCGGGCGTGGTAGTGCTGCCATGTGGTGCGGGCAAGACGATGGTCGGCGCGGCCTCGATGGCCAAGGCAAAGGCCACCACCCTGATCCTGGTGACGAACACCGTCGCGGGCAGGCAGTGGAAGGACGAGCTAGTGCGCCGCACCTCCCTGACGGAGGATGAAATCGGCGAATACTCCGGAGAGAAGAAGGAGATCCGCCCCGTGACCATCGCCACCTACCAAGTGGTCACGCGCAAGTCGAAGGGCGAATACCGGGCGCTGGAGCTGTTCGACTCCCGCGACTGGGGCTTAATCATTTACGACGAGGTTCACCTGCTGCCTGCCCCGGTGTTCCGCATGACCTCCGACCTGCAGTCTCGCCGCCGTCTGGGGCTCACCGCCACCCTGGTGCGCGAGGACGGCCGCGAAGGCGACGTATTCAGCCTGATCGGGCCGAAGCGCTATGACGCCCCATGGAAGGACATCGAGGCCTTCCTGGATCGCATGTCCCCCGGCGGTCTCTCGTCCGTTCCCCAGTCCCTGCGGTATTTGATTGACGACGCCACCAGGGCATTCCAGCAGGGCTCCGCCACCGAACCCCACTCGGCTCGTGTCCCGTCTCGCGTGGATACTCCCCAGCGCAACATCATGGACATCACTGGGGACTCCACCGAGATCGCCTCGGAGATCGACGGCGCCGTGGAGGGTTTTCGCCGCGCCCACGACCAGGCCATCGCCGTGGACCCGGCGGACGGCACGAAGGCCTCGGACACCCGGACCTTCCGCTCGCCGCGGGAGATCATGTCCGAGCTGCGCCGCGCCTATACCGCGGGCACACAGGTGCGCCTGCACTACGTGGACTATGCGGGTGCCACCAGCCATGACTGGATCTCCATCGTGATGATGACCCCCTCCACCATCTCCGCGGTGCTCGAATCCACCGGGGAGAGCCTCACGATCCAACCCCACCGCATCGCTGCGGTGGACGTGCCGTGCTAGAGGGTTAAGTAAAGAAAAGTGTGTCCGCATGCCACCATAACCCCAGACCACACACCACAAATCACCAAAGAATAGCTCCCCGAAAGCTATTACCCACACCATCCCACACCTCCGGCCACATTTGTGCTAACCGCACACCGGTTGGATTAAAGGATGACCACCAACCGCCCCAGCTGCCCACTATGCGGCAACAACACAAAGAAAAACGGCACCACCAGCAAATCAACCACCCGTTGGCGCTGCACCCACTGCGGACACTCCTTTACCCGCAACACCCAAACCCACAACAAAAACACCGCCACCATGGCTTTGTTCATCCAATGGGCCACCGGCACCCAATCTCTAACCACCTTCGCCGCACACCATGGCGTAACCAGGCAAACCATGCACCACCGATTCCGATGGTGCTGGTGGATCATCCCCACACCCACCATCGACTCATTCCGCATCCATGACCAAATCTTCCTCGACGCGACCTATCTAAAGTCCGGATGCCTCCTGATCGCAGCCAGTAAAACCCACGTCATCAACTGGACCTGGGCCAGACACGAAACCACCGCCGCCTACACCGAACTCCTACGCCCCATTGCCGCACCACTAATCGCAGTCACAGACGGCGGACAAGGTGCCCAATCAGCCATCCACCACTGCTGGCCAACAACACGCATCCAACGCTGCCTCGTCCACGCCCAACGAACAGTCCGCCGCCACACCACCAGCAACCCCCGCACCGATGCCGGCAAAACCCTCTACCGCCTAGCCCTGAAACTCACTCGCATCACCGACCTTGACCAAGCATCCACATGGGTCGCCCACCTGCACGAATTCGACCACACCTACCGGGAATGGATGAACGAGAAAACCACCATCAAAGACCCCGTTACCGGCGCCTACACCAAGGTCTACACCCACCAACGCGTCCGAGCGGCCTATCAATCATTGCTATCTCTGCACCGCAGAGACCTGCTGTTTACCTACCTGCAACCCCCACCAACAACCATCGACCCCGACAACCTTGCAGCAACAACAAACAGCCTCGAAGGTGGCATCAACGCCCCCATAAAAGAACTAGCCCGCAGACACCGCGGACTATCACTACCGCATCAACGCACAGTGATGGATTGGTGGCTGTATCTACATACAGAAGTCCCTGACGATCCGGTCAAGATCGCCAGGGACCAACGATGGGGTCAAGACGCACTTTCCACAGCAACAGACCTGATCACCCACAACACCACAGCCACTACCAATGACATCGGTGCACCAGCAGAATACGACACCGCCATCGACACCAGCTACCAACACAACCTCGGCATCCAAAAAGGCTGGATCAAATAACCGCAACACGCCCGGAAAAGACACACTTTTCTTTA
>NZ_JVOW01000033.1:0-90375 GCF_001055995.1 Corynebacterium sp. 239_CJEI
GGGTTAAGTAAAGAAAAGTGTGTCCGCATGCCACCATAACCCCAGACCACACACCACAAATCACCAAAGAATAGCTCCCCGAAAGCTATTACCCACACCATCCCACACCTCCGGCCACATTTGTGCTAACCGCACACCGGTTGGATTAAAGGATGACCACCAACCGCCCCAGCTGCCCACTATGCGGCAACAACACAAAGAAAAACGGCACCACCAGCAAATCAACCACCCGTTGGCGCTGCACCCACTGCGGACACTCCTTTACCCGCAACACCCAAACCCACAACAAAAACACCGCCACCATGGCTTTGTTCATCCAATGGGCCACCGGCACCCAATCTCTAACCACCTTCGCCGCACACCATGGCGTAACCAGGCAAACCATGCACCACCGATTCCGATGGTGCTGGTGGATCATCCCCACACCCACCATCGACTCATTCCGCATCCATGACCAAATCTTCCTCGACGCGACCTATCTAAAGTCCGGATGCCTCCTGATCGCAGCCAGTAAAACCCACGTCATCAACTGGACCTGGGCCAGACACGAAACCACCGCCGCCTACACCGAACTCCTACGCCCCATTGCCGCACCACTAATCGCAGTCACAGACGGCGGACAAGGTGCCCAATCAGCCATCCACCACTGCTGGCCAACAACACGCATCCAACGCTGCCTCGTCCACGCCCAACGAACAGTCCGCCGCCACACCACCAGCAACCCCCGCACCGATGCCGGCAAAACCCTCTACCGCCTAGCCCTGAAACTCACTCGCATCACCGACCTTGACCAAGCATCCACATGGGTCGCCCACCTGCACGAATTCGACCACACCTACCGGGAATGGATGAACGAGAAAACCACCATCAAAGACCCCGTTACCGGCGCCTACACCAAGGTCTACACCCACCAACGCGTCCGAGCGGCCTATCAATCATTGCTATCTCTGCACCGCAGAGACCTGCTGTTTACCTACCTGCAACCCCCACCAACAACCATCGACCCCGACAACCTTGCAGCAACAACAAACAGCCTCGAAGGTGGCATCAACGCCCCCATAAAAGAACTAGCCCGCAGACACCGCGGACTATCACTACCGCATCAACGCACAGTGATGGATTGGTGGCTGTATCTACATACAGAAGTCCCTGACGATCCGGTCAAGATCGCCAGGGACCAACGATGGGGTCAAGACGCACTTTCCACAGCAACAGACCTGATCACCCACAACACCACAGCCACTACCAATGACATCGGTGCACCAGCAGAATACGACACCGCCATCGACACCAGCTACCAACACAACCTCGGCATCCAAAAAGGCTGGATCAAATAACCGCAACACGCCCGGAAAAGACACACTTTTCTTTACTTAACCCGTAACTCGCATTGGGGTTAAATAATAAAAACCGCCTCCCGCCACATCCGAAATGAAATCGGAAAATAGCAGAAAGCGGTTAATTTCACGGCACAAGCGCCACAAGAACGGCACAGCGCCAAAAGGGAATTAGCCCTCCAGCTTGTTGAAAGCCTTAGCCATACCGGACTTCTTGTTAGCCGCAGTATTGCGGTGGAAGACGCCCTTGGTGACAGCCTTGTCCAGCTTGCGGGAAGCAACGCGCAGCTGAGCCTCAGCAGCAGCCTTGTCGCCAGCCTCAACAGCAGCCTGGAACTTGCGGATCTCAGTGCGGACTGCGGAGCGGATAGCCTGGTTACGCAGGCGAGCCTTCTCGTTGGTCTTGTTGCGCTTAATCTGGGACTTGATGTTTGCCATCGTGAATACCTCTTGTATCCGTAGTAGTTGGAATTGTTACCGCCCGCCACCAAGAAAAGTCCTGATCACAGTGCAAATTTCGGGTCGAACCTCTGCTGGTCAAACTAATTAACCAGCGAGTTAAAACCGCCCACTGCGCTTATACGACGATGAAAACGCGAACCCAAGGTCCTGCCCGCGCTCGCCGCAAAGGAACGCAACGGTAAACAACTTGCAGAATTCTAGCAAACAGCGCTGCCTAATACCAGCCGCTGCCTAATTCCAGCCGTAATCTCCGCGAAGTCGGGCGGCGATGAGCTCAAAGCGCCTACGGGGCATCATCGCACCTGCGCGGCGAATACCCGATTCTGGGATGAGCAAGATACGGTCCATGCGAACCCACGATGGCTTGGGGTCTTCATTCCAGAACCCGCTGCCGATAAACAGCCACTCCGGGTGCTCACTGTGCTCGCTGCGGGTGGAAATCAGCATGCCCAATAGGTACTGGTCATGGCGCCCAACCACGACCACAGCGCGCTCGCGCAGGGCAGCATTTTCACCTTCGAGCTGCAGCGGAATCCATACCACTTCGCCGGGGTCGGCCTGACCATCCATGTCGGGGCTGTAGACGATTGTGCGGGCCAACTCCGAGGTTGGGCGCGCGATGGTCACCGAATCTCGCAGTCGAAGTAGGGCCTCCTTGGACTCGTCGGAAAGCGAGGTGTCCTGGGCGAGGCCTAGCTGCATGTTGAGCTTAGACAGCGCCTCGTCGAGTGTGTCGGGGCCGCGGAACCACTCGGTACCGGCGAAAAGGCGCGCGCTGATGCGATTACGCAGGCGGCGCGGCCAGCTTTCGCGTTCATTTTGATCGGTGGACGAAGTGGAGCTCATAGAAACTAAGTCTAGAGGTTTAGTGCGGAGGGAATCGATAGGTAAGATTGTGCGTGATTGTATTTAAGCCCGGCTGGTCGGTTTTCGAGGCCGGCGCATATGGGTCGGCCAACGCCGCGCCCCAATGCCCATAACGTCTTTATTTTTCGGAGTAGACCCAACGTGACCAAGAATTTTGCGGAGCAGACTTTTACGGACCCCTCACGGATTCGAAATTTCTGCATTATTGCGCACATTGACCACGGTAAGTCCACCCTGGCGGACCGAATTCTGCAGCTCTCGGGCGTTGTTGAAGCACGCGATATGCGCGATCAGTACCTCGACAACATGGATATTGAGCGCGAGCGCGGCATCACCATTAAGGCTCAGAACGTGCGCCTGCCGTGGGTTCCGCGCACCGGCGAGCACGCGGGCGAAGAGATTGTCCTGCATCTGATTGATACGCCTGGTCACGTCGACTTCACCTACGAAGTCTCGCGTGCGCTAGAGGCGTGTGAAGGCGCGATTCTGCTTGTCGACGCTGCTCAGGGCATCGAAGCGCAGACGCTGGCCAACCTGTACCTGGCCATGGAAAACGACCTGGAGATCATTCCGGTTCTGAACAAGATTGACCTGCCGGCCGCGGATCCGGATAAGTACGCGGAGGAAATCGCGCACATCATCGGCTGTGAGCCGGAGGATGTCATGCGTGTGTCGGGCAAGACCGGTGAGGGCGTTGCGGAAATGCTCGACCGAGTCTGTGAGCTCGTCCCGGCACCGGTCGGCGATCCGGAGGCACCTGCTCGTGCGCTGATTTTTGACTCGGTCTACGACACCTACCGTGGTGTGGTCACGTACATCCGTGTTGTTGATGGGCAGCTCAAGCCGCGTGAAGTCATTCAGATGATGTCCACCGGAACTAAGCACGAGCTGTTGGAAATCGGCATCGTCTCGCCGCAGCCGAAGAAGTGTAAGGGCCTCGGCGTCGGCGAGGTCGGTTACCTCATCACCGGTGTGAAGGACGTCCGTCAGTCCAAGGTCGGTGACACCGTCACGCTGAACGCCACGCCGGCGGAGGAGCCGCTGGAAGGCTACGAAGAGCCGAAGCCGATGGTCTACTCCGGTCTGTTCCCAATCTCTCAGCAGGACTATCCTGACCTGCGTGATGCGTTGGAAAAGCTCCAGCTTAACGACGCTTCGTTGACATTTGAACCTGAGACTTCGGTGGCCCTCGGATTCGGTTTCCGCGGGGGCTTCCTGGGCTTGCTGCACATGGAGATCACCCGCGCCCGACTGGAGCGCGAGTTCGACCTGGACCTGATTTCGACGGCTCCAAACGTTGTCTACCGCGTTGTCACTGAGGACGGCACCGAGGTCACGGTTCACAATCCGAGTGACTGGCCTGAGGGTAAGCTCCGCGAGATTTACGAGCCGATGGTCAAGTGCACCATCGTCGTGCCAAGCGAGTTCGTTGGTCCTACCATGGAACTGTGCCAGCAGAAGCGCGGTGAGATGGGTGGCATGGACTACCTGTCGGAGGACCGCGTGGAGTTGCGCTACAAGATGCCACTGGGTGAGATCATCTTCGACTTCTTCGACATGCTGAAGTCCCGCACCAGGGGTTATGCTTCGCTGAACTACGAAGACGCCGGTGAGCAGATTGCGGATCTGGTCAAGGTGGACATCCTCTTGCAGGGCGAGGCCGTCGATGCGTTCTCCGCTATCGTCCACCGCGACAACGCGCAGTGGTACGGCAACAAGATGACCAAGAAGCTGCGCGAGCTGATTCCTCGCCAGCAGTTCGAGGTCCCAGTTCAGGCTGCAATCGGTTCGAAGATTATCGCCCGCGAGAACATCCGTGCACTGCGCAAGGACGTCCTTGCTAAGTGCTACGGCGGTGACATCTCCCGTAAGCGCAAGTTGCTGGAGAAGCAGAAGGCCGGTAAGAAGCGCATGAAGAACATCGGTTCGGTCTCGGTGCCGCAGGAGGCATTCGTGGCTGCGCTGTCCACTGACGAGGGCGGTAAGTAAAAGGGAAACTGCATGCCACGGAAGCGGAAGAAACTGGTCGAAGATTTCGAAGAGCTGCTTGAAGCCGGTGACATGGATGCGCTGAAGGCCGTCTATGACACTTGCGCTCTCAACGCGGTTTTCGGATACAGCAAGGACACTGCACTAGCGCTCCGTGGCACCCCGCCAGAGCTCATGCGCTGGCTGATCGAACAGGGTCTCGACGTCAACACCGAGAACCGGTTCGGTAAGACCGCGCTGGCAGAGCATGCCAACCGGGGCGACATCGACAGGATGAAGATTCTGCTCGAATGCGGTGCGGACACTGAAGCCGGTAAGTATCCTCCGCTTTTTATGGCAGCGAAGAGCCATCAGCCCAAGGCGATTGCGTTGCTGTTGGAAAATGGCGCTGACCTCCATAGAGAGAACCGCCTCGGCCACGGTCGTACAGCATTCAAAGAGGCAATCGCTACCGCCGATACCGATGCAGTCCGGCGAGTCCTAGAGAGTATCGAGGTTCTCCTGGACGCCGGTTCGGTCATCGACGACGAAGTCCGCGAAGAGTTCACTAAGTTTGGCCGCCGCTACAACCGCATGTCAGACAAGGCGCGCGACGAGTACCAGCCGGTCATGGATCGTCTCTACGAACGCATCGGTGCGGAACGTCCGGACGTGATTACGCCTCACGACGGCCACAGCGACATCATTGTCCCCGAAGACAAGTCGACCAATGGCCAGTTTAAATACCTCTGGAATTACCTTGTACCTGGTGGCGGTACAGCCGCGACTGTGCAGGGCGAAGTTATTCGCATCGTCGGTCGGCTCGGGTACGAGGCCCTGGAGATGGGCTACGTCAACTGGGACGAAGACTTTGTCCAGATGACCGACTTCTGGTTGGAGACGGTTGGGGCTGCCGAGGAAGCGATGACCGTCGTGAAGCAGCGCAAAGCCGGGGAGGCGGACATTGATGCGTTGACTGAAGCGGCAGTCGCGTGGGTTGCAGACCACCCGCAGCCGATTACGTTGGGCGAGGTCCCGTATCGGCGCTAGCCCCCAATTGGGTGACTAAAAAACTGTTAATGGCAAGCCCTACATAAATCGGCGGTGCCAGCCGTATCTTTGATGGGTGGAATCTGTCTACCTAACAGCAATACTGTTTTCGATTATCGGCGGACTCGGTGCTTCGTTGCTTCGGCTGCCGCCGCTGATTGGTTTCCTTGGGGCCGGTTTTGCCGTTCATGCAATGGGGCTTGAGGAAATCCCGTTTATTGATTCGCTGGCCGAGCTTGGTGTTACCACCTTGCTGTTCACTATTGGTCTGAAGCTGAATCCGAAGGATATCGTGGCGCCGCGAGTGGTCTTTTCGGGGCTGGGGCACGCGCTTTTGAACACGGTAGTTTTTGCCGTGCTGTTCGGTGTCGCGAGTTTCCTGCCGCTGCGTGAGCTCACGGGGCTGTCGGTGACCTCACTGATTTACATCGGCATCGCAACCTCGTTTTCCTCGACAGTGTTTGTGATGAGCCACCTGGAGGAGCAGAACCGAGGCGCTTCGGCTATCGGCCGCATCGCGATCGGTGTGCTGATTCTGCAGGACATCATTGCGGTCGGTGTGCTGGTGGTTTCGTCGGGTAAGACCCCGGAGCTGTGGGCGCTGGCGCTGCCGCTGTTGTTCTTTATTCGCCCACTGGCGGCGCGTCTTCCCAACCGCATGTTCCGCACTGAGCTGCTGGTTCTCACCGGTATTGGTATTGCCGTGGCCTCGTACTCGGCCTTCGAGCTGGCAGGGCTGTCCGGCTCGCTGGGGTCCCTGGTCGCCGGTATTCTGCTGTCCTCGCACCCAATTTCTGACCGTCTGTCGGAAGCTCTGATTAGTATCCGCGAGCTGCTGCTGGTCGCGTTCTTTATCCAAATTGGCCTCGGTGGTCTGCCAAGTGCTGGCGGCTACGTTATCGCCGCGATTATGGTCCTGTTCCTGGTGTTCAAGGTCACTATCTTCATCGGGATCCTCAAGCGCACCGGACTGTCCCTGCGCACTAGCGCGTTGGCGGGCCTGACGCTGAGTAACTACTCGGAGTTCGGTCTCATTGTCATGGCTGCGGCGACGCAACAGGACATTCTGCCCGATGAGTGGACCTCGATCATGGCGGTCGCCGTGGCGGGTAGCTTCATTGCCAGCTCGCTGATGGTCCCGCATGAGGACAAGCTGGTCAGCTTCCTGCAGAAGTTCGTCCCAGAAACCCCAGAGGACCGCCTGGTCCCAGAAGAGGCAACGGTCATTATTGATAACGCTGATGCCCTCATCATGGGTATGGGGCGCGTCGGCGTCGGTGTCTACGGCAGGTTGGTTAATGAGTACGGCATGAACGTCTTCGGCGTTGACTTCGATGAGGATCGCATCGAAGAGCTGCGTGAGCAGGGCTACCAGGTTATCTCGGGTGATGTGACAGACCCAGAGCTGTGGCACCACATCGAGTTGGAGAAGAAACCAGCGCTGTACGTGTTGGCGCTGTCTGAGCACGCTGAGACCTACGCGATGATTCAGAACATCCGTAAGCAGGACACCGAAGCCGTGGTTGCTACCACCACTAAGGTGCAGAGGTTTAAGGATCAGCTTCTCAACGTTGGTGCCGACATGGCCGTCTACCTTTATGACGGTGCTGGCGAGGAGCTTGCCGACCGCGCAGTGGAAACACTTAAGCAGCGTTCGTAGCCGGATCCGTGACCCCGTGATGGGCTAGCAGGGCTGCCGCGGCTAACCGCACTTTCAGATAAGCCTAAGCTGGAACTATGACTGATTTATATCTCGTGCGGCACGGCGAAACTGAGTGGTCGCGCACTGGACAGCACACATCGGTAACTGATCTTCCTCTGACTGACAACGGTCGGGAAGAAGCCGAGGCCCTGAACGGCTGGCTGGATCCGAAGGACTTTGGGCTAGTGCTGGCATCACCCCGCCAGCGTGCCCAAGAGACCGCTCGATTGGCAGGATTCCACGACTTCGAAGTCGAAGAGGATCTCGCGGAATGGTTCTACGGCGACTACGAGGGGATTACCTCGAAGGAAGTGCAGAAGACTGTTCCCGACTGGCAGATTTGGACTCACGGTGTGCCCAATGGCGAAACCGCGGAAGAAGTCCGCAAGCGCGTTGAACGTGTAGTCAAAAGGGTTCGTGAATCGGGTGAAGACAAGGCGATTCTATTCGCCCACGGTCACTCGCTGCGTGCGCTCACTACGGCCTGGTTGGAACTGCCCATTGAACTTGGCCAGTCCTTCCCATTGAATACTGCGTCCCTGTCAGTGCTTGGTCGCTACCATGACCGGCCTGCGGTTCTGCGCTGGAACCTCTCGCGGGGGCTGTAGCGGCGTTGTGGCCAGTGTCTCGGTGAATTCGCCGACACCGTTCAAGCTCTGTAGTGGGCGCCCGTGAATCACAATTCCGGTGCCTTCGATATCGGGGAGACCACCACGGCGGTGTTGTTACGGCGCGCGCCGAACCCTTCACCAGGTTTTGGTGCATATTCGCAGGATAGGACCCAATTGCACGCTCGCCGCTCACGTCGACTCTCCTTTGTTTACTTGTCTCCTTTAGTTAACTCCTTTTCCCGACCAGCTGTCGTATACAAGTAAGCAGTGCGACGTTTAGGGGACTCGGTGAGTCCAGCCCTCCGTGCCGTATTTGGTGTCAATAAGATGCTGCGCCGCAGCGAAGTCCTCGTCGGAAAGCGATGCCTCGGTGGCGCCGTAGCGGTTGATGAATGTCTGCTTCATCGTGTCAATGACTTCCGCGCGGCTGGCACCGGTCTGGCGACGGAGCGGATCGACGCGCTTCTTCGCGCTGCGCAGGCCCTTATCGGCAATCTTGGCCTTGCCAATGCGCAGGACTTCCATCATTTTGTCGGCATCGATGTCATAACTCATGGTGACGTGGTGGAGCACTGTCGAACCACGGCGCTTCTGTGCGGCACCACCAATCTTGCCGCCATCGGAGGTGATGTCATTGATGGGGACGTACCACGCATTGACGCCGAGCTGTGCGAGTGCGGCGATGACCCAGCGGTCGAGGAACTCATAGGATTCGACGTAGCTGAGGCCGGCGACCAGCTTCTCCGGAACATAGATCGAGTAGGTGACGCAGTTGCCACCCTCCATGAACATCGCGCCACCGCCGGAGAGACGACGCACCACTTGCACATCGTGCTTCTCTACGCCCTCGGGTTCGAGTTCATTGACATAGGACTGGTAGGAACCGATGACGGTGGCACGATCATCCCAATCCCAGAAGCGCAGAGTTGGTCCGCGCTGTCCGGAATTGACTTGGTCAAGGAGGAGTTCGTCGAGGGCAACATTCATCACCGTCGGCAGGACTCCCGGCTGCAAAACCTCCCACTCCAAATCAGTGAAGTCGACAGCCTGTGTCAGTGCACGTCGAACGACCTGCGCAATGATGTGGGTATCAAAACCGTGCAGTCGCACCTCGCGACCAGACTGCTCCTCAAAATCCTTCAGCGCCGCATCGAGGCGAGCCTGTAGGCGTTCCGTATTGTCCCCGGCAGGCGCACCGAGGAGAGCGTCATTAATAATGTCGTAGGCTTCATCGGGTTCGAGGAAAAAATCGCCCGAAATGCTTATCGACGAAATAGTGTCACCGGTGGTCTCGCAGTCGGCAACAACCAATTTGCCGCCGGGAACCTTCATTTCTGAGTGGAATTTCTGCGGGTGCGTCATAGGATTCGATGGTACTCGCGCCGGGCGTTACGATGTCCTCCGTGTTTACCTCATCAACTTTGGATCACCGCGCCCGCAAAATTGTTGCGTGGGTAGCAGGCCTGAATCTTCTCGGATTCTTCATTGAATTAATTGTTGCCTCAATTATTGGTTCCGCAGCGCTGTTCGCCGACGCTGCAGACTTTCTTGAAGACTTTCTGATCAACCTGCTGGTTCTCACCGCATTGGGGTGGTCGCTGGCGAGCCGTCGTAAAGCGAGCTTCGGCCTTGCCGGGCTGATTCTGATTCCGGCGATTGCGGCGTTCGGCACCGCCATTTGGAAGATGATTAGCGGTGAGCCGCCAGAGCCACTAACGCTGTCGGTGACGGCAATTATCGCGATGGTCATCAACCTGGTCTGTGCGATTTTGCTGATGAACCTGCGCAAGGCCGACAGTGCGCTCATGCGCGGCGCGTGGTTGGCGGCGCGTAACGACGTCCTGGCGAACCTGCTCATTCTCGCCGCCGGAGTGGTCACCATTTTCTGGTTCAGCGCATGGCCGGACATCGTCGTGGGACTTGTCATCGGCGTCATTAATCTCACGGCAGCGAAGGAAGTTTACGAGCAGGCGCGTGCCGAAGACCCCGAGCTGGAGATGGATGATGACGACTAGCGCTGACTAGTCCGGGGGTGGGAGCGAAGGTTGGGAAGGGGCCGGGGAGGGCCGGGGCCTACTTCCACATATCCTTCTGCCACTGCGGCTTATGGGCGTAGGTGAACTCGTAGTATTCCTTGTTCTTCAGCTCACTGGCTGCGGCCTGGTCAATGACAACCGTGGCCCGTGGGTGCAGCTGCAATACGGACGCAGGCATCGACGCGCTCAGTGGGCCCTCGATGGATGCGGCAATAGCGTGCGCCTTTGCGGTGCCGGTGGCCAGCAGCAGGAGGTGCCCCGCACGTGAAATGGTGCCAAGCCCCTGGGTGACCACGTGGTACGGCACATCGTCCGCGGAGTCGAAGAAGCGGGCGTTATCCAGCACGGTCTGCGGGTGCAGCGTCTTAATGCGAGTCAGAGAGCCAAAAGAGCTGGCGGGCTCGTTAAAACCAACATGCCCATTGGTGCCGATGCCCAGCAACTGAATGTCAATGCCGCCGGCCTCGATAATCTTTCGCTCGTAATCCTCGCAGGCCGCGCCGATATCGTCCGCGAGGCCATCGGGAATATGGACCCTCGCCGGGTCAACATCCACGTGATCGGAAAACTCATTGTGAATCACGTGGTAGTAGCTCTGCTCATGCTCGATGGGCAGTCCCACGTATTCGTCGAGTGCGAAGAAACTGCAGTCCTTAAAAGTGACTTCACCAGCCCGATGGCGACGAATCAGTTCCCGATACGTCGCAAGCGGAGTCGATCCTGTCGCTACACCGAGGTTTCCACCTTTGTTGGCGTAGTGAGCGAGGTAGTCCGAAGCGATGCTCGCGACTTCGGCCTCAGAATCGACGATGATGATTTCCATGGTGGAACACTCCTGAAAACGAGGGCTCGTGGCAGAAATTGCAAAAGGTGCGAGACAGAGTACCAGTGACTCCACAACGCTAAGCGCTATAGCCCTATTCAGATGAGGTTAATCTGCCACGGGGTGAGACCTGTAATTGAGCCCTGTTTTTCCTGCGTAGGCTACTTCACCCAGAAGTTGCCGTCTTCATCCTTGTAGATGATGTCGCCAGCGTGAGCGACCTGGGTGTCGTTAACCTGAAGCTCAACCAAATCCAGCGTTTCGACGATTGGTTCAATGTAGACGCCACCGTTAAACCAAACCTTGAAAGCATCTGCTGAAGTCGAAGAACCGGAGAAACGGTGTTCTTCATACTTGTGCACTGGTGCAAAGGGGCAACCAATAGCCTGTGCGACAGCTGGAGAGGCAGCAACAGCGCCCAGCACAGTAGCGGCACCGATGGCGACAGCGGCGATAGAGCGAGAGAATTTCATGAGGCAATTCTATGCCGATTCAGTCCCGGATGGGAAGGCCGGGCTGAACGGCTGCTTCCCTGTATTTACCGCCACTCGGCAGTTGCCGGGTCAATGCCTTCCTTACGGGCCTGAGCTTCAATCAGCTCCAGCAGGTAGCCAGCATTGCCGCGGTAGTACCGATCAAACCGGGAATCAGCGACGTACATGCGAGCCAACAGAATCTGCTTTTCTCGACCAGCCTCGTAGAAGCGAGTAATAGAGGCCAAGTGACGGTCAACTAGCTCGGCCGCCTCAGCGGAACCGGGCTCGACGTGGCGCTCGGCGGCGTCGGCAAGCGCATCGGCAAAATCCTTAGCCTCTGCTTCAAGCTCGGCCCAGTCGCTGTCCTTCATCTTTTCCTGAGCCTGCTGAGACTGCTCCCACTCAGTGGTGTCGCCCCAGCGCTCCTCAGCTTCGGCTTCTAGATTCTGCCAGTCGCGGCCCAAGAGCTCCGCTTTCGTCTTTGCTTTCATGGTATTTCCTTCCTCAATCAGTTTGTCCAAGGACTGCACCATGTGGTGCAGGTCAGCGATCTTCTCGGTGAGAACAGTTCGCTGTGCGAGTAAACGATCTTTCCGACTTCTCGGGGAGGAATCGCCGTGGATGAACTCCTCGATAGTCTTCAACGGCACACCGGCGGCGCGGTAGACCAGAATCTCCAGCGCGGTGTCGATGTCCTCATCGGTGTAGAGGCGGTAATCGGACCACGTGCGATACTGCGGGCTGAGTAGTCCGATGGCATCCCAATGCCTCAGCGTGCGCGTGGTAACGCCCAGGAGCTCGGCTGCCTCGCCGATGGTGTACTCGTTGTCGTTGTTGCTCACGGGAATCATCTTTCTGTTTGACGCCGCGTCAAGGTCAAGACCTGACGCCGAAATCCGTCGAGGAAGTTAGCTGGGGCAGCCGCAGGGGAGGGAGCGGGGCCGGGGTCCGCCAATCTTCGAGGCTCTACCGCAAGAGCCGAAGCCGATTGATTGCCGCTGCGACCTCCTGGACGCGAGGCTCGGCCAGATGACCAGAGTTGGTGAACTCAGCTGTCACATCGAAGAGTGAATGACAAAAGTTGTCGTACTCGCGCTGGATTAGGTCGGTGAGGTCAGTACGCCCATCGAGCTGCTTTACGACGGCGCCCAGAATCCGGGCAATTGCTTCTGTTTGGGAGGAGTCCATCAATTGGCTGACAGCGCGCAAATCAAGATTGTCCTTGCCCACCTGAATCAGCTCTAGACCACGAGCACGCGGTGGCTTAGGTGGTTTCGCACCGCCACCGCGCCCACCGCGACCGCCGCCGCGGCCGCCATGCCCACCACGGCCACCACCGGTAGGGAAGTCAGCCTGCAGAAAACGCTCACCGATCTGCGCAAAAGCAGGCGAAGGCTCAGCCGGAGTAGCCGATTCGCGAAGTTCACGGGCGCGCTCGGTGACGTCGTAAGGCGTGTACGCATCCATAGCAATCACGGTGTCCGCGACATCGATGAATGCGCCGGACCCACCAGCGACGATGACCGTGGAGATTCCGTGGTTTTCCCAGAGCTCGCGGACCCGTGCGACCAGTGGAGTAATCGGCTCGCGGTCATCGGGGATGAGGCGGCGCATGCGCTCATCGCGAATCATGAAGTTGGTTGCGGAAGTGTCCTCGTCGATGAGCAGCACGCGCGCACCGGAACCTAGCGCCTCCATCAGGCCCGCAGCTTGGGACGTCGACCCCGATGCATTCGCGGTGGAAAATCGAGTCGTGTCATCACCGGAGGGAAGGCCGTTGATAAACGGCGAGATATCCACACCAGTGATGGCTCGGCCGTCCTCGGCACGCAGCGCAACCGCAGTCTCGTCGGCGACTACAAACTCGCGGCCATCGCCAGCGACATGGTTATAAACACCCGTGACCAGGGAGGACAACAACGTGGACTTGCCGTGATAACCGCCACCGACAATCAACGTCACGCCCCGCGGAATACCCATGCCATGCACGGTTTTTCCCGATGGCAGTTGAAAAGTGTGCTGCAGCGATTCCGGCGAGGTAAACGCAGTCGCGCCGGGCTTCGGCAGCTGGCTATTGCCCGCCTGACGAGGCAACACCGACCCGTCTGCCACAAACCCAATCAGGTCCGCGCCCGCCACTGCACGGCGCAAAAACAGCTGGTCATACTCCAATTCCGCGGCTGCGTCGAGCGCATCGATGGGTGCGTTCACGATGGCGTCGTCAAGCGCGTCCAACAGATCCTCACAGATCAAGCGCGCCGCCTCACGCCCGAGAATGCGTCGGCCGCGGGCGGGCAGTTGGATTTCTAGGCTGATCTGGAGGGCATCGTCATGCTTATCGACGTCGTGCGCATCCGCACAGAGCTCAGCGACAGCTGCTCGGCGCAAGACCTGCTGACCTGGAGAATCAATGAATAGTCCGCGACCATACTTCTTCAAAGCGCGCACGAGGCGGCGGTTCAACAAATCGAGCTCCGCCGTGCTGAACCTACCGGGCTGTGACCGGGAGGCGCCGCGATAGTCCAGTACGGACAGCGGAATGTGGACGCGTGCCCGCGATGCCGGGGCGTAGGGGTCGGATTGAACCTTGTCGATAAATAGCGTCGCGTCCAGGTCTGGCAGCTCGTGGGAGCCACGAAGAGATTTGTATGCACCGTAGCTCTTGCCATCGAGGTTGGAGAGACGTCGATAAAGGTCAGCGGGCATATTTCTACTTTCGTTGAAGATGTTAGATGTTCTTCCCGCGAGTGTAATGGCAGAAGGGGCAAGCGCGTTTCGTGCTTCGACTGGCCTGAGCAGACAGTCGCGTGCGTCAGCGCCGTTGCTGCGGACAGGTAGCGTGAAAGGTATGACGGATAGCTCGGTAGCTGACAAACCTGTAGGGGACAACCCAGAGTCGGTGCAAAAACACGCCAGCACCAACGCCAAGCGCTATGTTTGGGCGCACGGCCTGCAGAATATTGGCGATCAAATCGTCGCGGCAAAGACGTTGTTGCCATGGTTGCTGCATTCGGCTGGCGCGCCGGGCTTCTTCATCGCCATGCTTGTGCCAGTGCGTGAGTCCGGCTCTATGCTGCCGCAGGCTGCGCTGACACCGTGGGTGAAATCTCGCCCGCGCCGCACGACCGTCTGGATTGCCGGGGCGTTGGGGCAAGCGGTCGCTGCAGCGCTGATTGGTCTGGCGGCGTTGTTCCTGGAAGGTACCGCGCTCGGTGTTGCTGTAATCCTCGCACTTGCAGGCTTTGCGACGGCCCGAGCACTGTGCTCGATGGCCTCCAAGGATGTTCAAGGACGCACGATTCCGAAGGGGCAGCGCGGGCAGATCAGCGGCCGAGCTGCGATGTTGGGCGGTGTCGCCGCAATTATTGTTGGTGCGGTGTTGTGGATCATCCGCGATAACGTCACCAAACCGATCGTGGCGGGGCTCATCTTTGCTGCAGCTCTGTCATGGGTGGCAGCGGTTTTGATTTTCCGCGGAATTGTCGAGCCCACCAATGAAGATGACAAGGAAGAGCCGAATAAAACCTGGTGGCAGGACACCTGGCGGCTATTTGCGGAGGATAAGAACTTCCGTGACTTCGTGATTGTCCGTAGCTTGTTGCTGGTCACAGCACTATCTACGTCGTTCATCGTGACCTTGAGTGCGCAGGTGGGTGCTGATCTGGAAGCTTCAGACGGTAGCGGCGGGGGAGTGAACGCAAACGTCGGCATCTTCATGCTCGCTGCGGGTTTCGCTTCTCTGATTGGTGGAAAAGTCGCCGGAATCTGGTCGGATAAATCCTCAAAGAAGGTCCTGACCTACTCTTCGCTCGTCGGCTCGATCGTGCTTTTCCTGCTGGTCGCAAGTGCGCACTGGCTTTCCACCAGCGCCAATGCCTGGATTTTCCCACTCGGTTTCTTCGCAATGTCCGTCGTTCACGCCGGTGTTCGTGTGGCTCGTTCGACCTATGTTGTTGACATGGCAGAAGGCGACAAGCGCACCGAGTACGTCGGAGCGGCCAACACCATCATGGGTGTTGTCCTGCTCATCGTCGGTGCGCTGTCGGGTGTTATCGCTAGCTTCGGCCCTGCGGCGGCTCTAATCTTCCTGGCGCTGATGGGACTGGTTGGTGTCGCTATGTCCAGCAGGCTGAAGGAAGTCTCGGCTCCGCGCAGGGCAGTTCTTTAGTTCGTTAGAACTCTACGACCATCTTGCCGGTGTTGCCTCCGCTAAACAGCTCGAGGAATGCAGCTGGCATGTTCTCGATACCGTGGCGAGTGGTGACATCGTAAGCGACCTTACCGCTGACGACCAGCGGAGCCATTCGCTCCTGGAATTCACCTGCCAGGTGCAGGTACTTGCCCAATACGAAGCCGCGCAACGTAATGCACTTGCCAATGGCCAGAGCTAGGTTGCGTGGTCCGGTCGGAGCTCCGGTGTTGTTGTACTGGGAGATTGCGCCACACATAGCGACACGGCCAAAGGTGCGCATCGCGCCGATGGCTGCCTCCAGGTGGTCTCCACCAACGTTGTCGAAGTAGAAGTCAATGCCCTCTGGTGCCGCCTTTGCTAGCTGCTCTGCAACCGGGCCGTCGTTGTAGTTAAAAGCGGCATCAAAGCCGAGTTCGAGCAGGCGCTTAACCTTCTCGTCCGAGCCGGCGGAGCCAATGACGCGGGAAGCGCCCATCTGCTTGGCGAACTGACCAGCAGCCGAGCCAACTGCGCCAGCAGCGCCAGAGATAAAGACGACGTCGCCTTCCTTCATCTCTCCGACGGCACTCAGACCAACGTAAGCAGTAAGGCCAGTAAGACCAAGGATGCCCAGGTAGGCAGCAGCTGGAGCAACGTTGAGGTCAACCGGAGTTGCTTCGGAATCGGCAATAACAGCGTTGGTCTGCCAGCCGTAAGAGTGGCGGACAGCGTCGCCAACCTGGAACTTATCCGACTTGGACGCAAGGACGGTGCCTACAGCACCGCCAGTCATTGGCTGGTCGAGCTGGAATGGTGGGATGTACGACTTGGTGTCGTTCATGCGGCCGCGCATATAGGGATCAACGGTAGCGACCGAGTTGGCTACCAAAATGTCGCCGTCGTTAAGCTCAGGCAAATCGACGGTCTCGAGGCGGAAATTCTCGTCAGTTGGCAGGCCGGACGGACGAGACGCTAAAACCCATTGCTGAGTGGTGGTGGGCAGTTCGGCTGTGGACGAAGCATTAACCGAAGTCACTATTATTCTCCTGTCGTGTATTCCTGGATTAATTGTCGGTTTAATTGTTGACTCGCAGGTTACGCCTCTTGTACCCAGGAATCGAGGCGCTCAATAAGAACGCCCAGGTCCGCTAGCAAAGGCAAGTCGGGCAGTCGTTCGGCAATCACGTTGCGGACGCTTGTGTACCACCACAGTTGCTGGCTCGGAGTTGAACGAAAGCGTTCCCACAGAGCGTGGCCATCGCGGTCTAAATCCTCCAGAGTCTGGCTGAGATTGTGGAACTTATCCGCAGCGGCCACGATGACAGATTCCTCGCTGCCATGAGAAAGCTGCTCCAGGTAGGCATCGGCACGCTCCTGCCACGAGGGCAGGGAAGAGTCTTTGGTGACGCCCTCGACGATCTCAACCACGCGAGGCCCGAACTCATCTTCCATCTCGGCACGTGAGTAGTTTTCCGGCACGTCTTCCAAAATGTCGTGGAAGAGGGCTGCCAACAGCACGTCTTCGTCGTTAGTCACGCTCGCCGCAATCAACATCACCGACATCGGATGGCTGATATAGGGAACGCCCGAGCCCTTTCGGTAGTGCCCATCGTGCGCGCGAGAGGCGATAGCGATGCCGCGCATGAGCCTGTCGCTAGGGCGTGCCGAAGCAAAGGTGTCAGCGTTTTCCATGGGTATCCCGACCTTTCGTTGATGCTTGAAAAATAGCAGCGTCTAAGCTTGAACATCATGAACGTCGCAGAAGTAGATCCGCTCATCGAGTCGATGTACCGGTGGTCCGATGTCAGTGGTGTCCTGCTCATGGGCATCATCGGTGGCACCATCGCCCGGCAACGAGGCTACGACATCATCGGGTTCTTCTTTATTGCGCTGTTCTCCGCACTGGGGGGCGGCATGATTCGCGATGTTCTGATTAACCAGGGCACCGTCGCCGCAATGAGCCAGCCGGAGTACCTAATCCTGGCGTTTACTGGTGCGCTCATTGCGCGATTTTTCTATTTCAAAGGAAAGACCTGGGAATACGTTCAGGTCCACGGTGACGCTGTGGTCTCGGGACTCTGGGCAGCTACGGGAACGGTCAAAGGCGTCACGTATGGTCTGCCCATTCTGCCGTGCATCATGATGGGCGTTTTCACCGCCACTGGTGGTTCCATGATCCGCGACATTGTGACCGGGCGAGTACCCGCTGTTTTCGGCGGCAACCAGCCCACGGTCATCCCGGCCGTGGCTTGCGCGGTCATTGTCATCGGAGGCCACCATTTGGGATTTATGGCCGTGTCCATGGTCATTGGTCCTATCGTCAGCATCCTGCTTTCGCTGCTGGGGTACTGGGGTAATTGGCGAGTGTCGGCACACTCGGAGTGGGCGCCACTGAACGACACCGCGGCGCAGATTGCGGTCCTCGCACGTCGAGCAGAGGGCAAGAGCCGCGAGGTTGGTCGACGTTTCGAGCCCGCACGCCTCCGCAGCTGGCGTCACCGACAGATGGAAAAAGCGCTGCAGCGTCGCATTCAGGCTGAGGTTGATAGGGGAGTGTCGCGTTCCGACGCCGAGGCCAACGCGGAGGAATTCCTGGAGGAGTTCAATGCGGACTTCCCAGCGGATCTGCACATGCCGACGGCGCAGCAGGAGACAGTGCAGGATGACAGCGACGAATCCGATTTCGGTGTGGACCTATCCGGTGATTCCTATGATGACTACGGAGAAGATACGGCACTGCGGCAGCGGGAATACCGGGAGATGTTGGATCAAATTCTTGCGGACGATGAGGCGACCGATTTACTCGTCGCAAAGCTGATGAAGAAATACGAGCAGCGGGATTAGAGGAGCGGCAGAGACATGGCATCGACGAGTACTGCAAGCAGGCATTTTGGGTACATTATTAAGGAACACACCGTTGAGGTGCCCTGGGATCCTTTTACCGAAGCTGCGAATGCCGCGACATTTGAGCTTTTCGCCAGGGAAATCTATGCGCCAGGAAATGAGGATGCGCCGGCAATTGTCTATTTGCAGGGCGGCCCGGGATTTCCGGCACCGCGTCCGGTAGGTGCCAGCGGAGTAATCGGTGAGGCGCTGAAGGAATTCCGCGTCATCCTGCTGGATCAGCGCGGCACTGGGCGCTCGCATCGAATTGATGCGGCCAATATTGCAGATGTTCCGGCCGAGCGGCTTGCCCAATTGCGTCAGGAATACATCGTCGAAGACGCGGAAGCATTGCGAAAGCATTTGGGCATTGCCAAATGGTCACTGTATGGCCAGTCCTTTGGCGGGTTTTGTATTACTTCGTATCTCAGCCGCTATCCGGAATCCGTGGAGCACGCTTATCTCACAGGCGGTTTACCTGTTCTGGACCGTGGTGCTGACGACCTTTATCGCACGACGTATGCGAAGCTGCGCACCCGTCACGAGCGTTTTTATCGCGAGTATCCGTGGGCCGAAAACCGAATTCGAGAAATCTGCGCGCACCTCGAGCAATCTGCAGAAACTCTCCCCACCGGTGAGCGACTGAGTTCTCGCCGATTCCGCACCATCGGAATTGAATTAGGCCGCGGAGATGGATTCCACAATCTGGCGTATTTGTTGGAAGAGCCATTCCACATTCGCAATGGCGAAAAGCAATTGCGCACCGATTTTCTGGCCGATGTAGGGACCCGCGTGAGTTTCGCCGACGGTCCGCTATACGCCGCGATTCATGAATCCATTTATGGTGGCGTCGGGAACCAGCCCACAACTAATTGGGCAGCTCACCGTATTCGCGAGGAAATCCCAGGTTTTGAAGAAAAAGCCAATCCTGCAGGAGACAAGCCGTTTTATCTCACCGGTGAGCACGTTTTCCCCTGGCAATTCGACGAGGACCCCGCGCTCGTTCCTTTCAAGGAAAAGGCGGAAGCATTTGCGCAGCACACCTGGGAAAGCTCGCCGTATGATTCCGCACGCTTGCTTGCCGACGCCCCGACCTCGGCAGCCGCGGTTTACCTCGACGATGTTTTCGTGCCGTTCGAGTACTCCATGGAGACAGCCAACTGCTACCGGGACCTGCGGCCACATGTGACCAATGCATTCCAGCATGACGGCATTCGCCACGATGGTGCGGCAATCTTTGCCCGGCTCCGCGAGCTCGTCGAGGATCACTAGGATGCCAGTTTGCCGGTGGAGATTCTCTCCCCGTAGAACTTCAAACCTCCGCAGAACCTCATGTAGTCCAGCATTGCCTCTCGGTGCCGTCTATCCTGGTGAGCATGTCGACAGCAGAGTTCTGGGATGGGAAATTCACCGTAGATCGCGAGGCCGCAAGTGACGGTTCGCGCTCTTTCTTTGGCGGCGAACCGAATCCGACAATCGCGCAGCATGTTGAGGTAATCTGGAAAGGTTTCTCCGACCCCTCACGTGCGCTCGACCTAGGCTGTGGCCGTGGCCGTCACACGGTGTGGTTAGCCAGCCAGGGCTGGGATGTCACCGGCATGGATTTCTCCAGCGTCGGGCTCGAACATACTGGAGCCGCGTTGGCAGCTGAAGGGCTCTCTGCGAACCTGGTCCAGCAAGACTTAACAGACTGGCAGCCGGAAGCAGGAAGCTTTGAGCTGGTAGTCGCCGCATTTATTCACCTGCCGCGCAGGGACAGGGAGAACCTCTGGCGAGCCGTCGCTGAGGCTCTCACTCCGGGTGGCTACTTTGTCTCAGTCTCACACCATCCGGACAACGAAGTCCACGGCCCGGGAGACCCCGAGCTGCTCTACAGCGCGGATGAGGTCACTGATTTCTTTGCGCACGAGCCGCAGAGTCTCGAAGCGGTGGTGGCGCAGCGTGACGTCGTCAAGCAAATCGATGGCAAGAACGTTGTCGACACCGTGGTGGTGCTGCGGAAGACCTGCGCGGAGAGCTAGAAGGAGCCTAGACCTCGGCGCGCGCAAGTCGAGCAAATGCGCCGTCTGCGTTGAGGAGGTTGTCATACGTGCCGCGTTCGATGAGCTGGCCGTTTTCGATGACCAGGATGTCATCGGCCTCGGCCAGTGTCTGAAGTCGGTGCGCAATAAAGATGCAGGTCGCTCCACATGCGCGGGCATTGTCTACGATACGAGCCTGCGTCAGTGGATCCTGGTGGCTGGTGGCTTCGTCGAAAATAATAATCTTTCCGGCGAGGTGTGCAGCGAGGTCATTGGGCTTAGTGCCGTCGGCTAGTACCGCGCGTAAGTAGGTGCGGGCCAGCGCCAGACGTTGACGCTGACCACCGCTGAGCCGCTGCGCGCGGCGGCCAATGGGCCTGTCCAGCGGCATCTCAGCAGGGTTGATGGCGGCGAGTTCGAGCGCCCAGTGCATCAGTGATTCGGGAACCTCGCAGCCATCAGGCGCGCCGAGACATAGATTCTCAGCGATGGTGGCCTCCATGAGAAAGGGATTCTGATCTGCGACAACAACCGTTCGGCAGACATTGGTTGAGCCGAGGTCACGGGCATTGTGGCCATTGATGATGACCTCGCCGACATCCGGATCGACATGCCGCTGGATTAGCCGGGAGAGTGTGGACTTGCCCGAACCAGTTGGGCCGACCACACCGATGAACTGGCCTGAGGCAATGCGCAGATTGATCTTGGTCAGTGCAGGGTTATCGGCGCCAGGGTAGCGGTAGCTGACATCGCTCAGTTCGAGGGCAGGGACTGAGTCGCCGGAGTTGGCCCTCGCGGTCTGCGCGTGGTGCAGGTCCAGCGACTCCGGCTGCTTCGGCTCTTCCACAGTCGGCGGCTGCGCGGCCAGCTCCCTGATCCGAGTGACTGCATTGAGTCCCGCTGGCAGAGAAGATGCCAGGCGCTCGATCGAATCCATTGATGAAGCAGTTCCCGCCACCAGGGACGTCGTCACCAAAACAGCAGGGAGCATACGGTAGTCGGCTGAAAGCGCCGGGATACCAGCACAAAAGACGGCAATGCTGCCACCCCAAATCCGAAGTCCGGTCGCGCCAGAGCGCAGTCCAGCCCGCTTGCCGCCTGCACGCATTTTCTGAGCAAGCTGTTCATCGAGCTCACGCAATCCCCGCAGCCGCTGCTCGGCTGCGCCGTAGATGAGGATTTCCTCCCGAAGGCGCAGCGTATCGGCAATGTACTGCGCAATGTCCGTGCGTGTGGAGTTCGTTGCGGAAGCCTCCGTCGTCGCCTTCTTAGAGCCTGCGAGCGCAATCACAAAGCCAACCGCGAAGGTCAGCGTCAGAGCAATCGCAGGCAGGGCTCCGGCAGTCGATGCCGCTGTCACGACCGCCATCAGCGGAATCAGTACGGCCGTCACCGCGGGCGCAATTGTGTGCGCGAAGAAGACTTCCACTCGGTCAACATCACGAATCGCAATTGTGTGAATCCTGGCAGTACCCAGCCCATCGGTTACCGCGGGCGCCTGCGGGATAAGACGCTCGACGATCCACAGCCGCAGCTCGCCGAGCAGCCGAAACGCAGCCAGATGCCCGAGGTACTGCTCGACATACCGCAGAATCGCTTTCAACAGCGCCAGCCCTGCAACCACGCCAATGACCGCCCACGTCCACTGCATGCTCAAGCTTTGCGACGAGTCGGTTGCGTCCCACTTCGACAGCGCAATTGTGGCAATTGCCCAGGCGGGCACAGCCAGCATCAATGCACCCAGAATGTGCCCAGCCACGCGTGCGAGGATAGATGCACTGAGCGCTCCGCGAGCCTGTGCGGAAAAGCGCAGCAACCAGATGATGTTGTTCATGTCAGCTCTCCTCGGTCAGCGCTCGTGCGTAATACTCATTGCTTGTGCTCAGTTGGTCGGGTTTGCCCGCAGCCACGATCCGGCCTTCGGCGACGACAATGACCAGATCAACGTCCGATAGCGCTTCCATGCGGTGAGCGACCATGATGCTCGTTCGTCCTTCAGCAAGGCGGGTCAAGGACTCCTTGATGAGACCTTCCGTCCGACGATCGATGTCCGCTGTCGGCTCGTCGAGAAGCACAATCGGAGCGGCGCCGAGCAGACCACGCGCAATGGCCAGGCGGCGTCGTTGCCCGCCTGAGAGCCAATTGCCCTGATCACCGACCTCCGAATCGAGACCACCAGGGCGCTGCTCGATTTCAGCGAGTAAGTGCACGTCGCGAAGTGCTTTTCGCATATCGACGGCCGTTGCGTCCGGGCATGCGATGCGAAGATTGTCCGCGACGGTGGTGCCGAAAATGGCTGGCTGCTGGGAGATGAGCAGCGAGTTGGCGAGCAACTCCGGGGTCGAAAGCGCGTCGCCGTCAAGGCAGACTTCCCCGGAATGCGGCTGTAGGCCTGCGAGTACACGCAGGAGTGTGCTCTTTCCGGAACCGCTGGGGCCAACGATGCCGACTCTGCTGCCGGCTGGAATTGTCAGGTTGATATCGGAGAGAATGCGCTTTTCGCCGATGTCAACGCTCACATCGCGGAGGGAAATCTCCGGTGCGTGCGGTGCGGAGGCTTTGGCGGAATGCGCTGTTCCGGTTGTGAACGCTTTAGCGGCAGGCTCACCGAATACCTCCACTATTCCGTTTCGATGCGTGCGCCCGCCGAGTCCGATGTAGAAAGTGCGGCCGACGCGATTGACGGGCTCGTAGAGCAGAACGGATAGGAAAACACCTGCGAGGGCCGTGCCCACGCTGATTGCATCTGCCTGCAAACGCAGCAAGACAAGACCGATTGCGGTCGTCGACATTGCAATACCAAAAACCGCGTCGTTGACAATAATCATCAGCTGATTGCGGGCGAGTAGGGCGGTGAGCTCAGACATCGCAGTGCGAGTTTGGCTGGCAAAACGTGCCATGACTCGATCAATTGCTCCAAGAACTTTGAATGTTCCCAGCCCTTCGAGCATCTCCAAGTAGGCATGCGTGGCCTTCGCTTGCTTTCGGCGATACGTCGCATTGGATTTCCGCAGAATTTTTCCAGCACCAATAATGATCAACGGCGTAGAAATGAAAAATAGTGCCAGCCACAAGGCGGTTTTCGTATCCACCCACAAAGCCCAGACCGCCAAAATGATCAGTGGAGCACTAAACGAGGCCAACGTGGGAGCGAGAAACGTCGCTCGGTAATTCGCGGTCTGTTCGACGCTTGTGGTCGCGGCATCGAAGAGTAGGCCCTCGCCAGTGTTGGCGGCGCTTCGGTGTGCGTGACCAGCTTTCCCTGCGCCGTGCCCTCTTCCATGCGCGTGCTTTGGGGCTTGTTCAGGAGCGGAAAACTCCGGCTTCAGCACACTGCCAACTACATGCGAGCGCCACAGCTTTTCCTGCTCACCAGCTAGCCGTGGTGGTAGTGCCTCGGTGACATAAGCACAGAGGCTTCCCAGAATGACCGCCACAATCGCAGCGGCCAGGGATTCATGAAGTCCCCACTGCCCAAACCAGTTGCCGCCACTGGTGTCTGTGACACCGCCGTGCAAACTGCTGAGAGCATCGAGCGTGTATCCAAGAGACACGGCGCTGAGAGCGAAGAAAAAGCTGCGCCCCCAGCTGGATAACAAAACCCAGTGCATTCCGCGGGGTGGGGAAGTCAGTGCTTCATGAATCCACATAGCGACGTGAAAACCTATTTTCTATTTAGCCAGTGCGTCAGCGATCTCACGCAGTCCATCGGGCATGTGCATTCCGGCGGTGCCAGAGGTCGTCTTCGCATCAATTAGTTGCACTCGATCATTCTTGACCGCAGCGACGTCGGCAAGCGCCGGGTTATCCAGCAACTCCTGGAATGGAGCCTTGCCCTGGCCGTGGAAATCCTGAATCAGAATGACATCCGGATTCAGCTGCACAATTGTCTCCGGATCAGCGGGAACGGCACCCGGACGCTTGCCCTTTGGTGAGATCGGCTCGCCACCGGCCAGCTCAACGAGATTCGTCGTCGCCGACTGCATGCCCATAATCATCTTCTGACCACCGCGGGCAAACAGGACCAGCGTCTTTGGCTTAGTTGTGGAATCAATTTCCGAGAGAATCTCTTCGGTTTCCGATTCAATCTTGGCAACCATTTCAGCCGCCTTATCTTCGGCTCCGAGCAACTTGCCAAGCTTGGTCACCGACTCCGCCAGCGCCTTCGGCGAGGCGAAATCACTGCTGGCAAACGCCGCGGTCGGAACATCGCTGGCACCCAGCAGCTCACTTGCCGACTGCTCCTGATCATGGCGGCTGGTCATCAACACCATGTCCGGCTCATAGGACAGAATCTGCTCCGGATCCGGCTTCGTGGAGTTGGCAATCGCGTTGGGCACCTGACGCGCCAGCTCAACCTGATTACCCGAGCTCTCATCGAGCGCATTCTTCGTCACGGCTACGACACGCTCTGGCCCAACCAGTTCCAACGCCAGATCCGCAACCTCAGTCGACAGTGCAACGATGCGCTTCGGCTGACTCTGCACCGTAACGTCGTGGTCGCCGACGGTAACAGTACGCGGCCACTGCGCCTGCTGGCTCGTCGCAGTTTCGCTTGACGACGGCTGCTGCGCCGTCTCCTCCGAGGAAGAACAAGCGACCACCGCAGCGAGGGGGAGAGCTGCAATCAACGGCAGAGTGACGGCCTTTTTAGAGTTTCGCTTCAAGGCAGAGATAGGAGAAGTTGGTGAAAACACGAAAGTACTTCCTTGAGTGTTGAGTTGTGATTGTTGGGGAATTTTCGGTTGCGTTGGTGCTAGCTGGAATCAGACAGCGGGGCGAGCCCGAGCCAACGCCGTCACTCGCACCGAACCGGTATGTGGATCGGTATCGACAGCGCTGGAGATGCGATAAATCGCATCTATTCGGGGAGGCGTCAGCACTTCTTCGGCGGAACCAGTGACTTCCAATCCGCCGTTGTGAATCACACTGAGCCGGTGGCAGCTGCGGGCCGCGAGGTTGAGGTCATGAAGGACGACTCCGATACCGTGGCCCTCGTCGGCAAGCTCGCCGAGCAGCTCGAGGATTTCCAGCTGAAACCCGATGTCCAAGGCCGCAGTGGGTTCGTCGAAAAGCATGACCTTGGCCTGTTGTGCCAATAGTTTTGCGATGAACACCAATTGCCGCTGCCCGCCGGACAGAGCCGTGATGGGATGGTCGGCGAGTGCGGTGACACCAACGCGGTCGAGGGCGTAAGCGACGATATCGTGATCCGTGGAGTTTAGTGGGCTGCGGAAACGGTCACGCCGACGGTGGTGCGCGTACCTGCCGAGTGCCACGACAGTTCGAACGTCAATAGCGGCATCGGCCGGTGTGTGCTGCGGCAGGTACGCCAACCGGGTGGCGCGTTCGTGGGCACGAAGCTTCGTCAGCGGCGCACCGAGGAGCTCAACCTGCCCCGAACTCGGTGTCACAATGCCCGCCATAGCACGGAGCAAGGAGGATTTTCCGGTGCCATTGGAACCGATGATGCCGTGGACCTCGCCAGGTCGAATAGCGAGGTTCACGCCACTTACGACGGTCCGATTGCGGTAACCGACACTGAGGTCGGTAGCCCGCAGCAGCGCGGTGCTATCGGCGTCTGGCTTAGTGACGTGGTCGCTGAGGTTTTGTGTCTGCTGACTCATGACTGGCGGCCACCTTGCCGAAGAATCAACGCGAGTAGCGCCGGTGCGCCAAGGAACGCGGTGACTGTGCCAGTTTGCAGAGCAACTGGGGAAAAGAGACTGCGGGCGACGAGGTCGGCGAGAATGAGAAACACTGCGCCGAGGCACATAGAAATGGGCAGCAGGCTGCGGTGATCGGGGCCGATGGCAAGGCGAATCAGGTGCGGGACGACCAATCCGACAAAGGAAATAACGCCAGTGACAGCGACGCCCGCTGCCGTGACTAACGCAGCCAGGGCGAGCAGCAGTTGCCGGATCCACACTGTGCGCATACCAGTGGCAGCGGCCTGTTCTTCGCCGAGGAGGAACAGGTTGAGTTCGGGAATGAGCATCATCAAGATAACCGTGCCGACGGTAATGGGGCCGACTGCCAGTGCAATGTCCTGCCAATTCGAAGCAGTTAAATCGCCGTTGAGCCAGAACATGGCCTGTTGAGCGTCATCGCTGTGTGGCGCGTTCGCGATGGTGGCGGAGATGACTGCGCCGAGGAACGCGTTGAGTGCAATACCGACGAGCAACAGGGTTGCTCCACTGCCGCCATTGAGACCGGCGACGATTTGGACAAATATGACAGCCAGCAACGCGCCTATGAATGCGCCAGCCGAAAGAACCCACGGTGCTTTCGCGGCCACGCCAGTGACGATGAGAATGACGGCTACCACTGCTGCACCGGAGGAGACACCGGTAACACCGGGTTCGGCCAGCGGATTGCGAAAAACTGCCTGCATGGTTGCACCTGCGACAGCGAGCGAGGCACCGACCAGTCCAGCAAGGAGGACACGGGGCAGCCGGATGCTCCAGACAAGTGATTGCGTGGCAGGGGATATCTCTGGCAGAAGGTGGTTGAGAGCCGGGAGGTCGTCGGAAAGCGTCTTGATGAGCGGGGTGAGCAGCGCGACGATGCCGTTGCTGAAACCTGTTCCCGCGGGGCCTATGGAGATCGCCAAGAGGATTGTGGCGGGGACGGCCAGGAAAAGTAGAAAGCCGAAGAGCCGGGCTCGAAGTTTTTGTTTTCGAGTGCGCGGAAGAGAAGCTCTATCGACAATAGTTTTCACTTGGTTAATGATGGACAATTTGAAAATAATTGTCAATAAAGGCGTGTCGGTGGGGCTGTGGGGTCCCCTAAGAACAGCAAAACCCCGCACCAGCTCCCTTGTGAAAACAGGGTGCTAATGCGGGGTGAAGAAGCTCTGTAGCTTACTTCTTGTCGCCCAGGCGCTCGTCTGCCATGTCGCGAACCTTCTTGATCTGGTCGGCCTTGTCCTCGCCGAGCTTGTCCTTGCCCAGCTGCTCAGCCTTGTCCAGAACCTTGTCGGTGTTCTCTTCGTTGCTCAGTGCTTCCTTGGCCTTGTCCATAAGTCCCATGGTGAAGACTCCTTCCATTTTTAATGTCTATTCGCGTTTTTTCGTTTGCGGCATAGAGTGTACCGATGAATTGGCGACGTTGCGACCGTTTTGGACTCACGGAGCGAATCCGGGATTCGACTGGCAACACCGTGACTGACGGCTATTGAGTGGCTATTGAGCTGTCTTGGTGCGGGCTTCATCTGCCTTGTGCATGACTTCGCGCTCGTACTTGCCGACGAAGATCATGAGGACAAACGCAATAGCGACAACTCCAATGAGGGTTGCGAATGTGACATTCCAGCCTGCGAAGTCGATCAAGAGACCGACACCAGTGGAGGCGAGTGTTGCGCCGAGAAGGTATCCGAACAATCCAGTGAAACCAGCTGCGGTTCCCGCAACATACTTAGGCGAGAGGTCGATGGCCTGCAGTCCGATGAGCATGATTGGGCCGTAAATGAGTGCGCCGATCAGGGAGATGAGCACATAGAACATCCACAATGGTGCCGTAGCGGGTAGCTGCCAGTATGCGAAAATGGTGATGCCGGTGCCGATCAGGAAGAGCATGCCGGCGCCTGAGCGCCAACCCTTGAAGACCTTGTCGGAGACCCATCCGCACAGCAGGGTGCCCACAATTGCTGCGCCCTCGTAGAGCATGAATCCGATGATTCCGCCCGTGACGTTGGTCTTGTGCAATTCGTTTGTCAGGTAAATCGGAATCCAGTTGAGAACGCCGTAACGAAGTGCGTAGACGAACACATTGGCCAGCGCCAACATGACGATAACCGGATTGGTAAGAACATGGTTCTTGACGATTGCGAACCAGGGTTCTTGTGCCTCGTCATTAGTTCCTTCGACCTTGTCTGGGTCGTTACGGTATTCCTCTACCGGAGGCAGTCCCATGGATTGCGGGTTGTCTCGAATCAGCAGGAATGCGATGGCAGCAATCACGAGCGCGACAATCGCCGGTAGCCAGAATGCGGGAGTCCAGTCGGCATCGGAAGTGGCGAACGAATGCAAGCCCCAGGCTGCCAGAGCACCACCGACGGCGGCACCGACATTGTGGGCAGTGTTCCAGATCGACATCAAAGTGCCGCGCTCGGATGTCGAGAACCAGTGGACGACAACGCGTCCAGAAGGAGGCCAGCCCATGCCTTGGAACCAGCCATTGATGAACATGACTGTCGCGAAAATCGCAACAGAGGCACTGATCGCTGGGACGAACGCAACAAAGAGGTTTACGACCGCGGACAGTGCTAGGCCAAGCGGGAGGAAGTACCTGGCATTGGCCCTGTCGGAGAGCATGGCCATGAAGAACTTGGATAGGCCGTAGGAGAAGAGAACCGCATTGGCTACGATGCCAATTCCGGCTGCACCCAGTAGGTCGTGCTTTTCCAGCACAGCGGACACCAGGGGGATGTTATTTCTGATGAGGTAGAAGCCCGCGTAGCCGATGAAGATGCCCATGAAGACGTTGAACCGCCAGGTCCGGTAGGTCGGGGCAATCTTTTCCTCGGGAAGGGGAGCTGCTGGGCCGGGGGCGCTGAGCCAGCCGAGCCTCTGACTGCTCATAATGAGAGTCCTTTCGCTGAAGGCCGCCGTTGCCTCTAGCGCAACCTGTGCGGGTGGCTAGGGCGACAGGCGGAGAGCTTTATCGTTTCAGCGGTGAGTTTACAGTGACTTCAGCCCCTGTTAATGGGTTGTTAACCTCCCGGTCGTGGGGGTCTTTGGAGGGGGTTGATGTAAAGGCGATTAACGCATGTCATTGGTTAGAGAATGTCGTTAATAGCCTCGGTGGGGCGCGCCATCCTTACCCCCTTATTGGTGGCGACAAACGGGCGCTCGATCAGGCGTGGGTGCGCGACCATTGCGTCCAGAAGTTCCTCGTCGCTGGAGTTCTTGGAGAGTCCCAGCTCCTTGAACTCCGCTTCCTTGGTGCGCACGGCATCGATGACGTTCAGGCCTGCCGCCTCGATTAGCGAGCGCAGCTCGGCCTTGGTTGGAGGAGTGTCTAGGTACTTGATGATTTCCGGCTCGATTCCGGCTTCGCGTAATACGGCGAGAGCCTGGCGGGACTTTGAGCAGCGGGGGTTGTGATAAATCTTCGCTTCCATGTCTCCATCATGGCTGATGTTGTGGCGTGAAGGTTGGCGCTGTGGCGTGACGGCCTGCGGATAGGGTTTGTTCAATGTTTATCCTTAAAAAATGTCATACCGAAAACACTTAAGTTCACTAGGTTGAAAATCACTGTCGTTAGGTTTACTCTCACACGTGATAGATGAACGGCGAAGTGCGCCCCAACCGCCCCTAAGGTGACCCGATTTACTGAAGCGGCCGGTCAGCGTAGCCGTCGTAAAGCAGGAACAAACAATCAAGAGCGGACACCAACATGACAGTTTCCGGAAAACTTTCGCGATCAGCCAAGTCCATGTGTGCGGGTCTTTCGATTTTGCTAGCGGGCGCTGGCCTTGCAGCGTGTGGCGATAGCAGTGAGGGAGCCAGCGGCGAGAACCCAATCAACGTCGTGGCTTCCACGACGCAGATTTGTGATTACGTGAAGCAGCTGGACATCGATGAAGTTGATTTGACCTGCCTGTTGGCGCCGAATGCAACGGCTCATGAGTTGGAAATGACCCATGAGCAGCTGAGCAAGACTGGTAACGCGGATCTCTTGTTCGTCAACGGAGTCGATCTGGAGCACTTCCTGGACCAGGCGATTGAGTCCTCGGGCTTTTCCGGAACGATGGCAGTGACCAGTGGCGTTCTCACTGCAGGTGACGTAGATGCCATGAAGGCGGCCAAGGATATGGACAAAACCAAGCCACTGCCGCCAGAGAAGGCGAAGAATGGTAACTACACCATTGACCGAGGTGTGGAAAAGATTGATGTCTCCCCATGGCCATTCCCGCCGGAAGAGCCCGGTGAGGAGGCGGAATTTCGCTTCGATCCGCATGTATGGACCTCGCCTAAGAACGCCAAGATTCAGGTTGCCAACATCGGCTACGCCCTGGAAAAGGTCGCCGAGGAACGTGGTGACAATGAGCTGAAGTCCACCATCGCCGACCACGTTGCGGTCTACCAGGAGAAGCTGGATCAGCTGGATGAGTGGGCAAATAAGTCCATCGCCACTGTGTCGGACCCCGTGCTGTTTACCAGCCACGATGCCTTTGGATACTTCTCCCACGAGTTCAATATCAACTTCATCGGCGCAGCGCTGTCTGATTTCAACGAGCAGCAGGATGCCACGGCCGCGCATATCGCCGAGGCGGCAAAGACCGTGAAGGACTCGGGTGCAACCGCGCTGTTTGCGGAAAACTCGAACAACTCGAAGTCAATTGAGGCGATTGCCAAGGCCGCGGGTGTCAAGGCCATCGTTGGTGAGGACGCACTCTACGGCGACTCGCTCGGTCCGGCCGGAAGTGACGGCGAGACCTACATTGGTTCAATCATCCACAACGTCACTCAGGTCGTGACGGCATGGGACGGAACCGTCGCACCCCTGCCAGAGGGCATCAAGTGAGCCTCAACCACTTAGCCAACCCCATGTCTGCCGATCCCATAGTCACGCTCCGCGATGCCTCATTCGGCTACACGGCGGTACCCATCGTCAGCCACATCACCGCCAGCGTCGCGCCGGGCACCGGGCTTGCACTCATCGGCGCCAATGGCTCTGGAAAAACGACCGTGCTGCGCGGAATCTTGGGCGGGACTCGTCTCCTCGCTGGTGAGATGCACAATAACGCGAAGATCGTGTCCTACGTCCCGCAGTCGGCAGACCTCGATCGCACTTTTCCGGTCACGGCTTTCGATGTCGTCGCCATGGGAGTTCTGCGCGAACTGCGCCCCTTCCAACCGCTTGGACACCGTAAAGAACGCATCCACGCAGCGCTAGCCAAAGTCGGACTTGCCGACCGCACCATTGATCGTTTCGGCAACCTCTCCGGTGGTCAGCAGCAACGCGTCCTGTTGGCGCGCGCCATCGTCGCACGTCCGCAACTCGTGCTTCTCGACGAGCCGTTCAACGGCCTCGACACTGAAAATCGGGCGATGCTGCTGAATCTCCTCAACGAACTGAAGGAAAATGGCACGGCAATTATCGCGGCCACCCATGATCTCGTGCTTGCTGAGGACACCTGCGAAAACACATTAATCGTGGCAGAGCAGCCAGCTTTTGGTGCGACCTCGAAGTTGGTGCCAGCCTATGTGGACTGAGCTTGCGAATGAGCTTGGGGTAGCGCCTTTCATGTTCAGGCCACTAGTGCTGCTGATTGCCCTCGGGGCGGTCTCTGGCCTGGTCGGTGTCATCGTGAACCTGCGTGGCCTCGAGTTCAATGCCGAGGCCATGGTGCATTCGATTTTTCCCGGAATTGTGGCCGGTGCCGTATTCGGCGGCATCGACATGATTATCCCGGTGGCCGCGGCATTTGCGGTGGTAGTGGCAGTAGCACTGACCTTGGTATCGCGCTCGCACATGTCGGAAGCCGGAGTGGCAGTCGTACTGACCAGCTTCTTTTCCATTGGCGTGATCCTCTCGCTGAAGAAAGGTGATCAGTCAGGACAGCTGGAAGCGCTCATGTTCGGGCGACTGCTGGAAGTCACCGACTCCCGTCTCACCAGCGCCCTGATTGTCTGTGCCATCGCCTTGGTTCTTATCGCAGTGACCTGGCGCCAGCAGGTGTTTGTTGCCTTTGATCGCTTCGGTGCCAAAGCCGCAGGCGTCAATGTGTGGGCCATCGACCTCACCATTAACGCGGCGATTGCTGCGGTGGTGGTGTCGTCGGCAAGCGCAGTGGGAGTGTTGCTGGTAGTCGGATATCTGGTCGTGCCGGGAGCGGCGGCGAGATTGCTGACTCGCCGAGTGCATGTGATGGTGCCGATTGCGATTGCAGTGGGCTGCCTCAGCGGAATCGTTGGTTTGGCATTGGTGCCCTTGGGGCCGGTGTCGCCTCAGGCAGTCGTCGCGCTGACCTCGGTGGGACTGTATTTCGTGGCACTGGGACTGCGCGCCGTGATGGGAGGCGACCGTGTCTAGCATCCTGATTTTGCCAATTATCGAACTGATACTGGTAGGAGCCCTGGCTGGAGTAGTGGGGGTACTCGCGGTGCTGGGCAAACAAGTGTTCTTCGCAGAAGCGATTACACATGCGACTTTTCCCGGTGCGGTGGTGGGCGTTGTTATCGCGGCAGCGCTCGGCCTGAGCCACTCGTGGATTTCGGTGTTCCTCTTTATCGGGGCATTTCTGATGTGCATTCCGATTGGGGCCCTGTTCGGTCTGTCGAAGGTGGGGACGACGTCCTCGGCGGCGGGAATTGTGCTGACATTCGGGTTCGCGCTGGGCTACTTCCTGAACAAGTGGTTCGCCCCGTTGCCGGTGAAGGTTGAGAGTTTCCTGGTCGGCAGCGTACTCAACGTGAACAAGATTGATATTGCGCTGTCGGGTGGGCTCCTGCTGCTGGTGGCGTTGGTGCTGTTGGCTCGGTGGCGCCAGCTGATTTACTTCACGTTCGACCCGGAGTCTTTCGGGGTCGCGCATTCGAGGAGAAGAGCACAGTTGGTCATCAGCGGGCTGATTGTGTTGACTCTGGTGGCGCTGATTCCGGCTGTCGGCACGATTTTATCCATCGCGCTGTTGGCTGCCCCGGCAGCTGCGCTGGTTGGGGTAGTGAACGATACCCGTTTGCTATTCGTGTTAGCACCATTGATGGGTATCGCGATTGGCCTGGTGGGGCTATTCATTGCGGTGGCGGCGAACTTGTCAGTTGGTGGCTGTATTGGCGTGTGCGCCGGTTGTTTCTATGTCCCCCTCAAGATTGCGGCAACACGCAATAACGCTAGAGTTTAAAGAATGCACGTGGAGGATTTACCAGCGAAGACCCAGGACTACCTCAAGGTCATTTGGGATTTGCACGAGCGCACCGGTGAAAAAGTGGCACTTGGCGACGTCGCTGAGCGGATGGGCGAAAAGAAGCCCACCGCCAGCGAGGCTGTGAAGAAGCTAGCTGCACGTGGCCTTGTCAACCACGAGCCGTACCGGGGCATTAGCCTGTCGG
The DNA here is from genome assembly GCF_001055995.1 of Corynebacterium sp. 239_CJEI. NCBI lineage: Bacteria > Bacillati > Actinomycetota > Actinomycetes > Mycobacteriales > Corynebacteriaceae > Corynebacterium > Corynebacterium sp. 239_CJEI. The sequence continues at coordinate 33,469 of NZ_JVOW01000033.1, forward strand.
ACCGTGGGCGAGACATTGCGCTGATTATGGTGCGTCGCCACCGGCTTATTGAAAGCTTCTTGGTCTCGACTCTGGGATACACCTGGGATGAGGTTCACGAGGAAGCTGAAAAGCTTGAGCATGCGGTCTCGGATGATTTCATTAGTCGCATTGATGCAATGCTGGGATTCCCTGAGCGCGATCCGCATGGCGATCCAATTCCCAGCGCCAGCGGTACCATCGCCAGCGCAGTGCGCACCGACCTGACGGATATCGAAGCTGGCGCGATGGTGGTAGTCGATCGTATTAACGACTCCGATCCTGAATTGCTGCGCTATTTGGCTACATCAGGGGTAGGCCCGGGGACCGTGCTCCGAGCCGAAGCCGCACCATATGCAGGTATGCATGTCTTCGCCATCATCGATGAGGTGGGCGATAACGAGCCAAAGAAAATTCATGTGGCAGACTCGGCACTATGGGCAATCAAGGCGACTCCAACAACCAACTGACGAGAGCCGCAGCGCGCTCTTACTATAAGGTGTCGCGGAATCTCACTGGGCCGACGAAAGTGCCACCCGCACCGTCAGTGTCGTTCGACGGCGTGAAGAGTGCTCGTCGGCAGGCATATGCCAGTGTTGAGAGTGTTGATGTGCCGTTGAATGCCATCGCTATCTCACGCGCCGAGCAGCAGGAACACATGGTTGACCTCGAACGTCGCTTGAATGCCTCGACCAAAGACATGCGGACCCTGGTTGACTACGAAGAGCAGCGCATTGCGGTCACTAGCACCGTCAAAGAGGCAATCGTCTATACGCTGCTGGCAATACTCCTTCTGGCAGCAGCCATCGGACTTGGCTACGCCAGCCACCTGGGGGCCGATGCGATCTTGAATGCTGCGGCGGAGGTGACACCGCGGTGAGTAAACGTTCAGGCTCCGACAACGGGTGCGTGACGGTCATTGTCGTATTTTTCTTCTTCGGCCTGATTATTCAGCTCTTCGGTGTCACGCTGTGGATTCTGCAATATGCATTGCCAGTGGCGGGTTTGGTGCTTGCGATCCTCATCGCATACCAGGCTTGGGCCGGTGTGCGCCGCAGTGCTGAGGCGCACGAGCTCGCCGAGCGTAATCACGCGGAGCTGCAGCAGATTGCCATGGACACCGAGTACCAGCTCACCGCAATCCTTACTGCCTGGGACAATGTGAACACCACAATGGGTGTCGGCACCATCTACAAGGATGTATTTGCCTCCGGTGAGGCTACGCCGGAGCTCATCGAGCTACGCGGTGAGCTCTCTCGTGCCCGGAAGCTAAACAACCGACTGCGCGAGCAGCGCGAAACTATGACCAACCGGGAGCTGGTGGAAGCCATCTCTGATGCCGACGAGCTGTGGTGCTCGCTGACGAAGACGTATCAAAACGCTCGTCGCGAGCTGTAGTAACGCACCTGGTTTACTCGACGGTCATCACAATCTTGCCGTCAGCGTGCCCGTCTTCCAATACTCGGTGGACCTCCGCGACCTCGGTGAGATTCTTAGTCAGGCCGATAGGAAGTGAAATCTCACCGGCAACCACGCGGTCGGCCAGGTCGGCGTAAATAGTCGTGTCATTCGAAATAGCCGGAATGTGCGCCTCAATGCCACGTTCCTTCGCCGGTGCCAGATCGGCCAGTGAAGGTAGCGCCACAATCCGACCATCCGATGCCAACACATCCAGCGAGGGTAGGAAAGTGTCGAAGTACACGCCATCGAGCACAACATCTACGCCCTCGGGGAACCGCCGGCGCACAGCCTCGAATACATCTTCCGCTGTGTAATCAATATGCTGCGCGCCAAAGCCCACTAGTTTTTCATGATGGCGTGACGACGCACTCGCCAACACAGTTGCGCCACGGGCAACCGCCAGCTGCGTCATCAGCTGGCCCACGCCACCACCGGCACCATGAATGAGTACAGTGTCACCGCCTTTCACCTTTGCTAGCTGATCGACAGCCACGGTCGCCGTGATTCCCACTAGGGCAAGGCCCGCAGCGGTTACGTCGTCAAGCGAATCGGGTGTTCGAACCACACCGTCGGCGGGGAAGACGTTGTGTGTTGCGTAGGTGCCGCGGAAGTCATCGAAGCCGCGCATGCCGAAGACTCGGTCGCCGGGGTGGAAGTTGTCCACACCTTCGCCGACGGCAACGACTTCGCCCGCGGCTTCGCGTCCGAGGACGGCCGGAGGGGTGAACTTTGCGCACAGACCGGAAGAGCCATCGCGCATCTTGTAATCCAGCGGATTCGCGCCGATGGCTGTGGTTTTGACCAGGATTTCGCCGGGACCGGGCTCCGCAGGGGTGCGGGAAACCTGCGTGAACTCATCGGGGTCGCCAAAGCGATTGATGATCATTGCGTATGCGTTGCCTGAATTTGCTGCCATGTCCATCACTGTAGTCCTAGCAGCTAATTATCAACGGTCGGCAAGCGGGAGGGCAGCGGTGACGGCACTGAACGACTCATTGAGGTAGGCGCTGAGGAGGTCGGCGGCGTGGTTTGGGGTGTCCTCGATGAGAACTTTGGCGATACTGATGTGGCGATCGGCGTATCGGGCATGGAGTTCGATGCTTTGGGGGTAGGAGAGGAAGCAAAGACGGAGTTGGGCCTGAATTGATTCGGCGGTGGCTAACAGGTCGGGGGACCCGGAAGCTCTGACGATGGCGAGGTGAAAGGCATTATTCCGTTCGGGAAGGTTCAATGATGACTGTGAACCACAAATAGAAAGAATCTCTTCGCCGAGGAGCTTTGCCTGGCTCTTGCTTAGCGATCGCAGTGTTCCGCATTCGACGACATGGCGAAAGGCATACAGTTCGCGGATGCGTTGTTTGTCGAAGGAAGCGATAAACACGCCGTGATGAGGGATGTGAGTAAGTAGCCCCTCAGATTCCAGCTTGCGGTAGACCTGTCGGATGGTGTTGCGACTGACCTGCAGTCGCGCAGCAAGTTGGGTTTCACGGAGCTGCTCGCCACTGTAGTGCTTTCCGGCGAGAATCTCTCGGCGCAGGACAGTTGCGGTGACATCCGCTACTGAAACGTCTTGTTGTTTTTCCCCAGAGGACGTGTGGGTCTGATCGTCGAGGATGCTTCCGGGGGTAGTCATGTAATACAGACTACTAAAGCACTTTTGTGTGGCGGCCATCACCAATTAACATACGAGACATTGTTCAACAATCTCTGTGCAGGCGATCTTCAACGTAGGAATCCTTCAACGTGGGAATCGTCAGACTTGTAGGGAAAGGCCTTACGCTATGGACGCTTCAACATCTGCCCATAAGGCGCGGCGAACGGCACTCCTCGGCGCCGTATTCCTGATGGCGACCAGTGCTATCGGGCCGGGCTTCCTCACCCAGACCGCAACCTTTACGGCCAAGCTTGGCGCGGCTTTCGCCTTTGCCATTGTGATCTCGGTGCTTCTTGATATCGCGATTCAGCTCAACGTGTGGCGAGTGATTGCTGTCTCTGGACGCCGCGCGCAGGAGCTCGGCAACGCCGTGCTTCCGGGGCTGGGCTGGTTAATGTCAATTCTCATTGTCATCGGTGGTGTGGTCTTCAATATTGGCAACGTCGGCGGTGCTGGACTTGGTGCGAACGCGATGTTGGGCGTGGACGCAAAGATTGGCGGCATTGTTACTGCAATCCTCGCCATTGGCTTCTTCCTCTCCCGGCGGGCGGGTATGGCGCTGGACAAGGCACTCGTTGTGCTCGGTGTCGTGATGATTCTGGTCACTGGAATTGTGGCGTTCAGTTCTAACCCGCCAGTAGGGGAAGCACTGAAGAACACGGTCATGCCCGACACGATTGACTTGTTGGCAATCATCACGCTCGTCGGTGGCACTGTTGGCGGGTACATTACTTACGCTGGCGCTCACCGCATGCTTGATGCTGGCGCCGGCGGTGTAGAGAACCTCGCACAGACCACTCGCTCATCTGTTACGAGCATCATCGTCACAGCCATCATGCGTTTCCTCCTTTTCCTAGCTGTCTTGGGAGTGGTTGCGGGTGGCGTGGTCCTCAATACGGATGGAAACCCCGCTGCAGAGGCATTCCAAGCTGCGGCAGGAGATTGGGGTATGCGCTTCTTTGGCGTTGTCCTGTGGGCTGCGGGAATCTCGTCGATTGTGGGTGCCAGCTACACCTCAGCAACATTTCTGACTCGTTCCTCGGGTGCTGGAGCCAAGACTCAAAACACGATCACCATTGTCCTAATTGCAATCTCCACGCTGCTCTTCGGTCTCATCGGTACGGCTCCAGCGACGCTGTTGGTTTTCGCCGGAGCCTTCAATGGTTTGGTTCTTCCAATTGGCGTTACTGTGCTGATTTACATCGCGCTGTTCCGTGCGGATCTCATGAATGGTTACAAGTACCCGAAGTGGTTGGCGGCTATCGGAATCTTGGGTGTCGCAGTCGCCTGGTTCTTGGCGTGGCGCTCATTCGGCGGTGTGTTTGAAATGCTCGGCTAATCCCCCCCCGGTTTCTCGCACAGCTCAGATGAGAACCAACATAACAACGGTACAAAGACCAGCATTATTACTTGGAAGGAGCGGTGACGTTTATGGGCGCCACTATCGATCTCAACTCTGACCTTGGGGAAGCGTTCGGCTCGTGGAAGATGGGTGATGATATCGCTCTGCTGAACATTGTGACCAGTGCCAATATTGCCTGCGGGTATCACGCGGGTGACGCTAGCGTCATGATGGAGACCTGTGAGGCAGCTGCTGCGCGCGGAATTCGCATCGGCGCGCACGTCGCCTACCGCGATCTCCCCGGGTTTGGACGACGTCGCATGGATTACGCACATCGAGAATTGCGAGCCGAAACCGTCTACCAGATTGGTGCACTTTCGGCATGTGCACGGGCGGTGGGTACCGAAGTTTCCTACGTCAAGCCCCATGGTGCCCTCTACAACCGCATCGCAGTGGATGAAAATCAGGCCGCTGCAGTGGTGGAGGCGCTCCTGCTCGCTCGCTCCACCTGCGGAGATGAGCTTGCCATTATGGCGCAGCCGGGGTCGGTCATCGAACGGCTCAGCCTCGACGCGGACCTCCCTGTGATTAGGGAAGCTTTTGCAGATCGCGCTTACAACTCCGATGGAACTCTGGTGTCCCGAGTACTCGAGGGGTCGGTCATTGTAGAACCCGATGCCGTCGTCAAACGCGTCATTGCAATGGCTAGCGGGGAACCAATCGTCGCCTACGACGGTTCACCGTTGACCGTGCAGGCTGACTCTATTTGTTTGCACGGAGACACCCCTGGTGCGGTCGAACTCTCCCGTATGATTCGCCAAGGGCTCGTCGACGCCGGAGTCACCGTCGCTGCCCACGTATAGCGCGGACTCGCACACCGGTCTTATCAACCGCAGTTTTTCAACCCCGCAAGAAAGAAAGGATCAGCACCGCCATGGCCGAGATTCGCCCTATGGGAACAAATGCGCTGCTTATCGACTATTCATCATCGGCCAATCCGTTGGCGAAGGTACTTCGTGCACACTCTGCTGCGGCTGAGATTGAGGGACTCGTTGACAGGGTACCTGCAGCCCAAACGCTCCTTCTTCGCTTTCGCGGACCGGCTCGTCGTTACCTCGGCGCAGTAGAAACCGCGCTGCGGGGCAACAATGCGCAGAGGCAGACCGTCGACAAGCGAAAAACAATGACGATTCCCGTTCACTATGACGGCGCGGACCTTGAGTCCTTGGCACAAAGCCTTGGGATGAGCCCTCAAGCGTTAATCGATTGGCACTGCGAACGCCCTTGGACGGCCGCGTTCGGTGGATTCGCGCCGGGCTTTTATTACATGGTGCGCGGGAGCGGTCAGGGGTGGCCAGAGCCGCTTGATATTCCCCGCCTTACGACGCCGCGCACTCGAGTTCCCAAGGGCTCCGTCGGACTTGCGGGCCAATTCGCAGGTGTATATCCCATCGATTCGCCCGGTGGCTGGCAGCTCTTGGGACATACAGATGTGGAGATGTGGGACTTGAATCGGCCTAATCCGGCGCTGCTTGAGCCCGGGGTTGAGGTGCAATTTGAAGCGACTTCTACGGTGAGTGCGGCGTAGAAAAAGGGGGCGGAAGAGATGAAGAATTCTATCGAGATTATTCGACCCGGCATATTGACGACGATTCAGGATTTGGGCCGTGCAGGGCAAGGCAGCCTGGGCGTGAGTACTTCCGGTGCGTTCGACCACGAGTCCGCGGCAGCTGCTAACCGGATGGTTGTCAACGAAGAAAGCCTGGCGGTGCTTGAGTGCGTCGTCGGCGGGTTGGAGTTCCAAGTAGCGGAGGGAGCAATCATATCCTTCGCAGGAGCCCACGGTGAGGTGACTGTCGAGCAGGATGGCAAGGTCATCAAGACCTCGATGAATAGTCGAATTGTGGTCGGGGCGAAGGCAATTGTGCGGCTTGGTACCTTCGATGCAGGTCTTCGCGGGTACGTCGCGATTCGAGGGGGCATCGATGTCGCGGAAGTGCTGGGCTCGAGGTCATACGATACGCTCGGCAAGCTCGGCCCAGCGCCTTTGCAGGCCGGTCAGGTCTTGCAGGTCGGCGACCCGGAGTATTCGACGGGGTCGTCAATCGCAATTTATCCCGCGCCTCATTGGTCGAGCGAGGCTGCGCGCTTAGATGTTGTTCCTGGCCCTCGGGCGGACTGGTTTACGCGGGAAAGCGTCAGTGATTTCTTTCACGAGACATGGACCGTGACGCAAGAGGCCAACCGCGTCGGACTTCGGCTGAATGGGACTACTCTTGAGCGCCAGGTCACCCATGAGTTGGCAAGCGAGGGAATGGTCCCCGGTGCGATACAAGTGCCCGCATCGGGGCAGCCGATTATTTTCGGTCCTGATCATCCGGCGACGGGTGGATATCCGGTCATTGGTGTGTTGACGGAGCCGTCATTGTCGAGGGCCGGGCAATTGGTGCCCGGCGCGAAGGTACAATTCCGCCGGGTGCGGGCGGTATAGGTCTGCGGCTTCATTCTGCGCGATGGTGCGCCACTACGTTTGCCAGCTATGAGCGTCACACCGTTCTTCGCAGTAAAATCAGCCACCATGATTGAACACGCCTCCTTTTCTCAACTCAGCGCGACGGATGTTTATGCCATCTCGGCGTTGCGTACCGACGTGTTTTATCTTGAGCAGTCCTGTACAGAGCCGGAAATGGACTGGCGCGACCTGGAAGATACCGCAGAGCACTATTTCATCCGCGACGACAATGACGCCCGCAAGATTATTGCGTACTTGCGTGTGATTGACACGCTCGATGAGTTCTCGACGAACTACCCGCGCACCATCGGACGCGTTGTCGTCGATGCCGCGAGCCGGGGTAGGGGGTTGTCCTCGAAACTGCTGCAGCAGGTCATCGCTGACCACCCGGATACGGGGCTGATTCTGCATGCCCAGACGCAGGCGAAGGCCGTGTACGCAAAAGCCGGCTTCCATGAGATCGGGGAGACCTTCATGGAAGCCGGCATTGAGCACATCACGATGGTTCGTGATGCAGCCCGTGGCGAAGCCTAGGAATTAATCGCCTAGGCTCCGATTTGTACGGCGTTGCTTGCCTGAAGTTTTAAGCGTTGACCTTCGAACTCGCCAGGATGCGGTTCAGAGAGTCGACGCTGGCCTTCGCATCGCCGATAAGCATGTCGGTGTTTTCGTTGAAGAACAACGGGTTCTGCACGCCCGAGTAACCCGAACCCATCGAACGCTTGAGAACAATCACGCGCTCAGATTCCCACACCTTCAGCACCGGCATACCCGCAATCGGGGAGCCCGGCTGCTCTGCCATCGGGTTGACGGTGTCATTTGCACCGATGACCAGGGTGACATCCACATCAGCGAAGTCATCGTTGACCTCGTCCAGCTCCAGCACGATGTCGTAGGGAACCTTGGCCTCAGCCAGCAGCACGTTCATGTGACCCGGCAGGCGGCCAGCGACTGGGTGGATACCGAAGACCACTTCCTTGCCGGCCTCACGCAGGTTACGGACTAGGTCAGCAACAGCGTACTGAGCCTGTGCCACAGCCATACCGTAACCCGGAGCGATGAGGATCTTGTCTGCATCACGCAGAATCTCGGAGGTGTCCTCGTGGCTGACCTCGGTGTGGGAGCCTTCCACAGCGCTTCCCGACGAAGCCTCGGAGCCAAAGCCGCCCAGAATAACGTTGGCAAAGGAGCGGTTCATGGCCTCACACATGATGTACGACAGGTAGGCTCCGGAGGAACCAACTAGCGCACCAGTGATGATGAGCAGCGGGTTGCCAAGCATGAGACCGGTGAAAGCAGCGGCCCAACCGGAGTACGAGTTCATGATGGACACGACAACCGGCATGTCGCCGCCACCGATGGCGATGACCAGGTGCCAGCCCAAAAACAGGCCCAAAGCAGTCACAGCAACCATGCATGCCCATGCGATGGCGCCGCCCTCGGTGCCGGTTGCGATGAAGACAGCCAGGAGAACCAGAGTGACCACCAGAATGGCAATGTTCAGAGCGTTGCGGCCCGGCAGCAGTAGTGGCGAGCCCTTGATCTTCTCAGACAGCTTCAGGCCTGCGACGATGGAGCCAGTGAAGGTCACAGCGCCGATGAAGACGCCAATGTAGACCTCGCCGAAGTGGAACTTCAGGGCATCGGGGGCTACATCTTCGGCGAAAATGTAGGAGTTGAAGCCGATGAAGATAGCGCCGAGTCCGACCAGACCATTGAACAGTGCAATCAGCTGCGGCATGCCAGTCATGGCAACGCGGCGTGCGCGACTGATACCGATGACACCACCGATGCCGATAGCGACAGCGATGAGAATCAGGGTAATCAGCGGCGAGAAGTGAGTATCCGGCTTGGTGTCTGCGGTCACGAGTGCCTGGAAGATGGCAATGACGACGGCTACAGCCATACCGGCGATACCGAAGGAGTTACCGCGGCGAGCGGTCTCCGGCTTGGACAGGCCCGAGAGGGCAGCGAGGAACAGGACGGCGGCGACAATGTAGCCGACGTTGGACAGGCGGTAGGTCCAGTCCAGAAGCGAAGCAGTATCAATGCTAGCCATTAGACTTTATGCCTCCTCTTTCACAAACATGCCAAGCATGCGGTCGGTGACGGCGAAACCGCCGAAGATATTGATGGAGCTAACCACGATGGCCGCGAACGCGAGACCTGAAACCAGCAGGTTGGAGCTTCCCACCTGGAGAATCGCACCCACCAGAACAATGCCGGAAATCGCGTTGGTCTCAGACATCAGCGGTGTGTGTAGGCGCGGCGTGACCGCGGAGATTACGTAGAAGCCAAGCACGATAGCCAAGGTGAGAACCATGAAGTTGGCGCTCACGCTGTGCGGTGCGCTGAGCATAACCACAATTGCCAGCAGTGCCATCAGGCCCAGAGCAATCTTCGAGCCCAGGCCCGATCCCATGAAGGAAACCTTCTCCGGTGCATTCTCTTCTAATGCAGCCTGGTGGGCCTGCTGCTCCTGCAGTGGGGCAGCAGGGGTGACAGCGACCTTGATTGGTGGTGGTGGCCAGAGAATCTCAGCTCCGGTAGCGCCGGCGCCATTCTGTGGGCGAGCCTTTGTTACCGTGATGCCACGGATAATCTCATCCTCGAGATTGAGAACCGGAGAGCCATCCTTTTCCGGCGTAATCAGCTTGAACAGGTTGAAAATGTTCTGTCCGTACAGCGACGATGCCTGCGCGGGCAGACGTCCTGCAAGGTCGGTGTAACCGATGATGGTCACACCGTTGTCAGTGACAATGGTCTTGCCTGGAACGGTCATCTCGCAGTTGCCGCCACCGGCGGCAGCCATGTCGACGATGACGCTGCCTGGTTTCATAGCTGCAACATCGGCAGCAGTCAGCAGCAGTGGAGAGCGACGGCCAGGGATATTCGCGGTGGTAATGACAATGTCAGCCTGCGCGGACTGCTCGGAGTAGAGCTTCGCGGCAGCGGCAGCCTGATCATTGGTCATTTCCTTGGCGTAGCCATCCTCGGACTTCTCGGCGGCGGCCGGAATCGGGATGAACTCTGCACCCATCGATTCGACCTGCTCACCGGCTTCAGGGCGCAGGTCTGTTGCCTTGACAATCGCGCCCATCGAGTTGGCCGTACCGATCGCCGCAAGTCCGCCGACACCAGCGCCGATGACGTAAACGGTAGCTGGTGGCATCTTGCCTGCAGCAGTCACCTGACCAGTGAAGAGGCGACCATATGCAGAAGCCGCTTCGACTACTGCGCGGTAGCCGCCGATGTTTGCCATCGACGACAGCACGTCCATCGACTGTGCCCTGGAAATGCGGGGAACTGCATCCATAGCAAGGGCAGTGATGTTGCGTTGCGCGAGCTCTTCGACCAGTTCTTCGTTTCGGCCTGGCGCAAGTCGGCTGATCAGCATGGCACCGTCGTTAAGCAGTGCACGGAACTGCTCCGGCGGAGTGTCGAGCGTTACGACGATATCGCTGTGCCAGACAGACTCGTCGACAATGGTGGCACCGGCGGATTCGTAGTCCGCGTCGGTGAACTTAGCAGCCAGGCCGGCGTCAGCCTGCACGGCGACCTCGTAGCCAAGCTTGACGAGTTTGCCGACGGTCTCCGGGGTCGCAGCCACAATTGTTTGCTGGGGATCGGGTTCTAAAGGGATGCCGATTCTCATTGTGGGAGTTCTTTTCTGTTCGGGGGTTTTATTAAGGGCCATGCGCACTCGGTTGTCGGTTAACAGTGAGTGTGGGCGTGGCCACTTTCTCCTTGGTGTCAATAAGGTATGCGCTGGTGGGGAGGCAGCGGAGGCGTTTGTGGAAAAAGGTAATAAAAATATGTGGGTAACGGTGGTGAGGTGGGTTTTCTGAATCTGTGCACTCGTGGAAAGGGGGTAGGAAATGGGGGTGGTGGTGTTAATTTTGGGCGAGAGTGAACATTTTCAGCGCCCTGAATGATTGTTTGAGGGGTGAAAGGTGGGGGAGGCTATTCCTGTCTTTACGTATGTATTTACGTATTAGGTAAATTCGTATTCCTAGGTTCTTGGCAAGAGTTAAGGAAAACGATGATTGGTTCACTAAGTGTCGCCGGAAAGACCGTGTCGGTATCCCGTCAAGGGCAGGGGCGTGCGTTCTCGAAGGTGGTTGCTCTCTCGCTCGCAGCTGGTGTGGTTCTCGGCGGACAGGCGCCAGCGCAGGCGGCACCGCGCATTGGTCAGCTGCCGGACATCACTGCACGTGAAAGCACTGTTGACTACCAGAACTCGGAAACCGTGGACAAAATTGGCGGTGGTCTGGTGGATGTTATGGGTGGCGTGAACCGCGCCATCTCCGGTGGTGAAAGTGGCCATATCACCGAGCCGTTCGCCCCAGAGGCGGGGTACCTGCGCAAGGAGTTCGGAGCGATGGGCTCCCACCCAGTTGCCGCAACCCGTGAAGCAATGCCATGTGATGGTGTCGTCTACACCATCTACAACCGCGTACTGCGGGACCTCCACGGTCTCCACGGCACCACCGGCTGCTATGACGTGTTGCCGGAATCGGCTAACGCCTCCCCAGTTGGCGCGCAGCTCATTTACCCGGCGGATATCGACTCCATGGAGTCCGCGCCGCTGATGGTTCTGAGCCCTGGCATTGGTACTGAGCCAGGTATGTACGACGCGCAAGCGCGACTCTATGCAAGCCACGGATATGTCGTGGCTCTTGGCTACAACTTCACCAACTGGTTCGCGCCGCAGATGGTGCTGGCAGCTTCCGTGGCCGCAGCGGCCAATGAGGACGAGTCGACGCCACTTGCAGGCAAGATCGATTTCTCCCGGACGATGCTGGTCGGGCACTCTGCAGGTGGTGGCTCCGCAATCTTCCTGAACAACAGGATGGATAAGGCCTTCCAGGCTGCGGGCATCGATATGGTCACCCGTGGTCTGGTTGCTATCAACCCAGGGCCTTCCGACGCTGGGCTGATCTCCACCCCGCCGGAGATTCCAAGCCTGGTGGCCATTGCTGAGCACGAGGACATCGTTCCTTTTGATGCCGATCGACGTGGTTACCGCGATGCTGCAGGGCCCGCCTGGGAAGCGGTAGTCACCGGTTCCTACCACGGCACCTACCTGGATGATCCGTCCAAGAATGTGCTCGGCTCGATGGTGCTGTCCTTTAGCGAGTATGTGCTCGCCGGAACGAGTCGAGCAAAGGCTGTCTATGAGGGTGACAACTATGGCCTGGCCACTGACTCCGAGCTCAAGGACGTTCAGCGCAAGGGCGTCTAGAGCTGGCTACTCCATCGACTCTGGAATTAGCTTTGCCGCGGCCTCGGCGATTGCCTTGCGCTGCGCTTTCGTGAGCTGATTGCCGTTGAGGTAGTCGTTAGCCCAGAGGCCATCGGAAATCATTTGGACAACGTAGGCCATGCAGGCCTCCTCATCGGTGGCAATCTTCTCCGCCGGCGGATTCCACCGGCGCAAAAGGCGCGTCCAAATCTCGCGCAGCTCCGGCTCGGCGGCAGAGTCGATGGACATGAGTAGCTCGGCCCTCGTTGCCGTATCCAGCGAGACCTGGAGGTTTGCGCGTAGGCGGTTGGCGGGGGATACCTCCTCCGCAGGTCCTCCTGCGGCTTCGATAAGCTCCTCCTCCCATAACTGCGCCATGTGCTCATGGACGCTGCGGATCATGTCTTCGCGGGAGGGGAAGTGGTAAATCAACCCTGATTTACTCATTCCGCATTGAGTTGCGACATTTTCGTAGGTGACCTCGGAAAAACCGCTTGTCTCGATAATCTCAACGATTGTGTCGAGGATGGCAGTGCGCTTACTCGTGCGCATATTCAGTCTCCTTCGGGTTGCCGCGGAATGTCACCGCAGTCGCAATCGCTGCAATGACAGCAACGACAGCCAGGATAATCAAAATGGCCAGGTAGGAACTGTCGAGGCCGGCGCGGGCGCCGTCGTTAAGCGCTGGCGTGTGAAGTGCATCGGTGAGTGAGATGCTGGCGTCGACAGGCGTAAACAGGGTGTAGAACATAGGCAGGAGACTGCCTGTGATTGCGACGGTAATCAGTGTGCCGAATTCGTAGGACACGGATTCCATTGCCGCCGCCATACCTGCCTTTGACCTCGGCGCTGAGCCGATTATCGCAGTCGACGACACCGACATCACAGAACCTGCGCCCGCGCCGAGCAGTATCAATCCCGCGATCATGAGCGAGAAACTGCCCGAGGAAACGCCGTAGTACATGCCTGCCAGTCCGACGGCGTTGAGGAGGAAGCCGCCGGTGATGAGTGTGCGGAAACCCACTCGATGGAGCACCATGCCGCCGATGACACCAACTGGCAAGGATGCCAGTGCCGCGGTGGCAACTAGCAAGCCCGCGTCGAGTGGTGTGTATCCGACGGAAATCTGGAAGCGCTGCGTCGTCATCAATTCGGCGCCTGCCAGGACAAACATGGCAAGCGCTGCTGCCAGCACGCCACCGGAAAACATCGGCGAACGGAAGACCGAAAAGTCGATGAGGGGTTCGGTAAGACGTGCCTGACGACGCTGAAACAGTGCCGCGCCCACTAGCCCACAGGCGATAGCTGCGACGATGACGGTGGAGGAGCGATGGCCGGCGAGTTCCTTGATGAGTGAAACCAGGCCCAGCATGGCCAGCATCGCGTAGAGGCTGGTGAGGAAGTCCCAGTGTTTGGCTGGGTTGGGCTGATTTGGTGGAGCGAAAATCAGCGTGCCAATGATTGCGAAAACTACGACAGGGATGTTGATAAGGAAGATTGAGCCCCACCAAAAGTGCTCCAACAGGAAACCGCCGACGACGGGGCCAGCAGCGGCACCCAGTGTTGCTGTGGCTGACCAAATGCCAATAGCCGTGGCAAGTTCACGAGGGTGGTGGAAGGTCTCACGTAGCAGTGCGAGGGTTGCTGGCATCATGGTCGCGGCGCCCAGTCCCAGGCAGCCTCGAGCGATGACCAGGGCCCAGGCGTGCGGCGCAAAGGCCGCGGTCAGGGAAGAGAAGCCAAAGATTGTCAGGCCCACAAGAAACATCTTGCGGTGACCGATGCGGTCGCCCAGAGTGCCTGTGCCGAGGAGGAGTGCGGAGATCACCAGTGGGTAGGCGTTGATGATCCACAGGCCCTCCAGCTCGGTTGTGTGGAGCTGCTCGCGCAGAACTGGCAGGGCAGTGTAGAGCACCGAGTTATCTATGCCGATGAGTAGTAGGCCGGCGCTGATGATAGCGAGGAAGACCCACCTGTGGGTGACTGGAGTGGACGGATTAGCCCTCGTGGAAGCGGCGTGGTCGGTACTTGTCATTCCAGTAACTGTAACGAACGTTCGGTTTAGTTACAACTTCTGGAGAGCGACGATTTAGGCCTAGAACTTCAACAAAAGTACGCCAATCCCTACCAAAGGGCCGGTGAAAAAGTGTCTAAGTTGAAGGCGTTGTTGAGGTACGAATTCACGGACGCCGTTCGATCCCCCGTGGCGCCCGAGCGGGTAAAGATCAGCTTGGACGCGCTGACTTTACGCTCGGAGCTTTACGCTCGGACGTTGTGGCCTATCACCGCCGGGATAGTGATTGGCGCATCCCCGAAAAGCTCCTTCTGGTATTCGTTCTGCTCGAAAGCGCCGGCATCGTTATCCCTGATGGTGGCCACATTTGTCAGTTTGCGTGCCGACGGTGCGGAGTTCTTTTGGAGTAGTCCGCCACGGTTGCCCGCAGTGGTGGCTGCGAAAGTCCCTGCACCACGGTTTCCAGCAGCGGTACCCGCGATTCCGCCAGCAGCACCCGTAGCTCCGGTAGTAGCACTGTTGCGCGCACTGATTAGGGAATTCATCAATCCACTTCCGCGCTGTGCAGGGCTATTCGAGGCGTTTGGCAAGGCAGACCCAGCGACCCCGGCACCCAAGCCGGTTCCCATCCCGCGACCCGCTGTTGGCGCTGGCATACGTCCAAGACTTGAAGTCGGAAGTCCCGAGGCCGGTGGACGGGGGCTTGCGTTTCCAGAAGACGGCAGTGCCGGGATATTGCCCGCTGGTGTGAGCCCCGCAGTGCGTCCTGCACCGAGGGAGCCAGCCGGTCGGTTACCGTGAACTCCGTAAGGTGAAGATGCTTGCGGTGAAGTGCGTTGAAGTGGTGCGCTCGCTCCCGAAGGAGCGACCATGGCTGGATTCGCCGCGTTTGGTTGAGCCATGGATGATGTACCGGTCGGGGAAGTTGGCGAGATCGTGGAGCTCGTTGGGCTGCTAGGTGATGCGGGGTGCACAGGGGTAGCAGACGGATTTGTTGGGCTCGACAAAGTCGAAGTGCTCGGTTGAACCTGCGAAGGAGCGGGAGCACTCGCGGCTGTGGATTGTGGTGTTGGAGAATCCGGAACAGTCGAGGTGGCGCCAACTGGTGCGCTGGCGGCCTGCATGCTTCCAGTCATCCCCGCAGGCGAAAGACCGAACTGACTAGTTCCAGAACGCCCGGCGACTGTGGCCCCAACGGAAACCTCGGCAGTCACACCACTTCCGGCATCGGCAGAAACCAGGTTAGGAATTCGAGGAATAGCGGTCTGTAGCTGTGCGGTATACGGACCAGAGAGAAAGGCAGCTACCTCGGCCTGTTCAAAAGCTTTTTGCGCGCCAGGGTTGGGGAGTGCCTTGGACTCGGCCTCAATCGCAGATAGTGCATTGACGGCCATTGCCTTAACGGACGGCAAAACGGCAAGGTGTCCGGCCATGACCTCAGATGCGGTGGCGATGCTGGTTGCGCGTGCGGCCAGACCTTTCATTGTTGAGTCAGCAGCAGAGAAGACAGCACCGCTGTTGCTCGACACCAAGCCGGATGAGATGGAGGTTAGATTGCTGGCCAACGTGGTCATAGTTTCGGCGAAGTTGTTCCAGTAGGCGATTGCCTCGGCTACGGCACCGTCGTTTGTCGAGGAAAACATGGATAGTAGAGACTTCGCATCGAGACCGAGTTCCGCAGAAAGTGTGACTGGCGCGAAAGTGAGACTTCCAGCTTCAAACATTGGCCGACGCTGGAATACACCGCTTGTTCGCGCTACTTCAGCAATGGAAGCACCGTCACCATTGAATGGGTTAATGCTTCGAAGGATTCGGTTCATGGTGGATTCGTGCTCAGTGATGACGCGACGGAAGTCAGCGAGATTCGTTTGCGCCCACGTGAGCTGCTTGCCCAGAGACAATCCGACGGCGGCAGAGCTTCCCGTACTGCCGGAAATTGCGAGACTGTGTTCTGTCGCCACCAGCTGGAGTGACGGAACCTGTGAGTAGCCGGCCAAGTTGGGCTGCATCGTCATAGACGAGCCGGGAAGCATGATTGCTCCAGTTAGTCCGCTAATTGCGTGATCAATTGTCGAAATATTTGCAGAAATCAAGACATTTCCCCCAGGTAATTGGTCATAAGTTCATTGGCGGGCTTGCAGAGGGTTTCATCGAAATCAGTGGATTCTTCCTCTGAGATGTGCGTTATAAAACCCAGTGCGCCTTTCGGGGTCTCTACGGATGCAATGCAGTACGAGAGACCAATCGGGTTGGTTTGTTTGAAAGTCACCCAATGAAGGCCTTCCGAGTGGTGTGTAGTGGGGTGAGCGTCATAGTTCTCGAGCCGGGAATGGGCCACCGATGTGTGCCAGAGGCCAAGTGGCAAAATGTGACTTGTTTGAAGTCCGCAACCTATTTGTTTGACACCTTTAATTCGCTCTGAAACCTCAGACTGCTCCCGGAACCCCAGCCTGTCTAAGCGCCCCATAATCTCAGGGTCGTCACACGGATTGGTCAGGACGAATTCGGGTGCGTCGTAGTTGTAGTGCCCATCGGGGCCAAGTGGAGCATCACCGGGCTCCGGCGGATTGTTGGGTGGAAGCACACCCGCAGGTAACGTCACGCCCGAGTCAGTAGTGATGGTTGTCGCATTGTCGCCGACAGGTTGAACGTCCTCGCCGGAAGCCTTGGTCGATGCGCAACTAGTCCCCGTTACTCCCCATAGAAGTGCTGACACTAGGGCGGCAGTAGTCGCCTTTTTCAATTTTCCCTCCCCAAAGAATTTGTGTGAGAAAGATATAACACCGCGTTCACAATTGCGCTTGCTGAGAAGCCGAAAAATAGACCGACTGTGGATAACTTTTTAGGGGTGTGGACAACGCGGTCGCCGCGAAAAACAGCGCCGCTGCACAGCCGCAACCTGCAGCTTTAGGGTGTGTTCTCCGTGCCGTCGTTAAGCGTTGGCGGCAAACGTGGGTGTAATGACCGAAGTAATCCGAACGATTGGTTAGACTATGAGGCGCATTACAAAACCACGGGAGTGCCAACCGAAATTCCGGCACTGAGAGGACGCTAGGGATCGAGCGTCGACCGGACGAACCTGAATCTGGGTAATACCAGCGTAGGAAAGGGATGTGTTGCTTCATGGCCGCACGTGTATCTGTATCCGCTCCGCCGAAAGAGGGCGAGGTTACAACTGGCCCGATTTACCGCAGCAACAAGCATTACGACGAGGTTGCGTTTAGCAACGATTTTGGTGAGGCGAACCTGCGCATTCCAGTTCGTCGAATCAATCTGACGGACGGTACTCACTTCGATGCGTACGACACCTCGGGTATCTACACCGAGGAAAACCCGGAGCTGAACCTGAAGGAGGGTTTGGCTAAGACTCGTGACTCGTGGCCGAAGGCTCCGGCGGTGCCAGCGGTTGCGGGTTCTGAGGAGGCTCCGAAGGTCAAGACCCAGCTGGCTTGGGCGCGCGCGGGAATTGTCACCCCGGAGATGGCTTTCATCGCCGCTCGTGAAGGTGTGGATCCGGAAGTTGTGCGCGAAGAGGTCGCTGCGGGTCGTGCCGTGATTCCGGCCAACCACAAGCACCCGGAGACTGAGCCGATGATTATCGGCAAGCGCTTTGCCACCAAGATCAACGCCAACATTGGTAACTCGGCTGTGACTTCGTCCATCTCTGAAGAAGTGGAGAAGATGGTGTGGGCAACCCGTTGGGGCGCGGACACCATCATGGACCTGTCCACTGGCAAGGACATTCACGAAACCCGCGAGTGGATTCTGCGTAACTCCCCGGTGCCGGTTGGTACGGTGCCGATTTACCAGGCGCTGGAGAAGGTCAAGGGTGACCCGGCCAAGCTGACCTGGGAAATCTACCGCGAAACCATCATTGAGCAGTGTGAACAGGGCGTGGACTACATGACCGTTCACGCGGGTGTGCTGCTGCGCTATGTGCCGCTTGCCGCCAACCGCGTGACAGGCATTGTTTCCCGCGGTGGCTCAATCATGGCCGCATGGTGCCTCGCGCATCACCAGGAGAGCTTCCTCTACACGCGCTTCGCTGAGCTGTGCGACATTCTGGCGCAGTACGATGTCACGTTCTCCCTCGGTGACGGCCTGCGTCCGGGGTCCATTGCCGACGCGAACGATGAAGCCCAGCTGGCTGAGCTGCGCACCCTCGGCGAGCTGACCAAGATCGCTAAGTCCCGTGGTTGCCAGGTCATGATCGAAGGTCCAGGCCACGTTCCGATGCACAAGATCGCCGACAACGTGAAGTGGGAAGAGGAGTGGTGTGAGGAAGCTCCGTTCTACACCCTCGGCCCGCTGGCAACCGATATCGCGCCGGGCTATGACCACATCACCTCGGCTATCGGTGCGGCAATCATTGCGCAGGCTGGCACCGCCATGCTTTGCTACGTCACGCCGAAGGAGCACCTGGGGCTGCCGAACCGCGACGACGTCAAAGTCGGCGTGATTACTTACAAGATTTCCGCTCACGCCGCCGACTTGGCGAAGGGGCTGCCGCGCGCTCAGGAGCGTGACGACGCGCTGTCGAAGGCTCGCTTCGAGTTCCGTTGGCATGACCAGTTTGCACTGGCACTGGATCCGGACACTGCGCTGGATTACCACGATGAGACCCTGCCTGCAGAACCGGCAAAGACCGCGCATTTCTGTTCCATGTGCGGTCCGAAGTTCTGCTCCATGCGTATTTCCAAGGATGTACAGGACTACGCGAAGGAACACGGTCTGGATTCCGTTGAAGCTATCGAGGCCGGCATGGCTGAGAAGTCTCAGGAGTTCGCTGATCAGGGCAGCCGCGTCTACCTGCCGATTACCGCGGAGTAGCTGGTTGTCTTAGAAGATGCTGAAGTAAGCCGTGGTCGAGCTCTATTGGGCTTGGCCGCGGTTTTCTTTTGCTTTCAGTTATTTCTGCCGGTCTCAGTGTTGAGCCTCAAACGGGGGAGGGTAAGGCGCACCTTCATAAAGGCGTTAGGTAAACCTAACTAGTGGGGTGTACATTGCTTGTATGCACAGCCTGAGATTCCTGACTTTCGATAGTTCCCACCGCCATCTCGCAGGTGCTCGCAACACTCGCAACACTCGCCGTTTATTCAGCTCTGAATCATCCACGGTTGGAGAAGGCGTGCGTCGACCGGTGGAGCGGAGTGCGCGCAGAGCTGCCACTGCGGTTTCGCTGTCCGGTGCCATGGTCCTTTCGGCGTTTGTGTCCCCGGCAATGGCTGAAACTGCGAAGCCAATCGTGCCGGACAATTTTCCCAATGTGATTAATCCAGCGGAGAACTTCCAGCCGCAGGATTCGCAGTATGTCGAATCCCCGGAAGTTACTGTCACTTTTGAAGACGGCACACCAGCTGAAGGTGCCACGGTTCATCGCGGCGATGTTCTTATTGTTCGCGGTAGTGGTTTCAATCCGTCGGCCAACCGTGGTGGTTACCCGCTTCCAATTCCTCCGGGTGTGCCCAATGGTGTTTACGTTCTCTACAGTGCATTCCCCGACTCGTGGAAGCCGAGTGAAGGTGCTCCGTCCTCGTCGCGGAAACATCCGCACGACAACATTGCCTGGGTCACGCCGGCTGGAACTCTCGAGGCGATACCGAACCAAGGCGTCGACATGCGACGTTCTATCGCTCGTCAGGCTACTCCGATGACAGATGACGGCAGTTTTGAAGCCCGCATTGTTGTTGACCCGCCAGAGGCTCCAGCTGGTGATAACTGGGGCATTTACGTCTACCCGGCAGCCGGCTCGATTAATGCGGCCGAGGAAATCTATATTCCGTTGAATTATTCGGATGCTCCGGGCAAGAATGCTCCGGCTCCCTCGAGTGAGGATTTAGTAATTTCTGTATCTGCGCTGGAGAAGGTATTCGGCGCACTGGGTGGTGGCGTCACTGCCAAGAACGGTGCCCTAGAGCCTGAGGCCGGAGTCGTTTCATTCACCCGCGACAATGACAGCAGCGATGCCAAAGGGGAGAGCTACCGCGGAGAAGTTCACTTCACCGCGAAGTTCAGTCTGGTTCATGTGGTCGTCCGTAATCCGCGCATTGAGGACGGCCCGACCGGAAAGATTATTACGGCAGAGGTCTCGCAGGGCTACGATGTCGGCCCGGACGAGATGGAGCGTATGCCCATTGCCGCCGTGGTCGACAGCGATGGAGATCAGCTGATCACGACCATCGGCACTATTTCGCAGTTCCGGTAGTCCCTCCGACCATCACAGCCGCCAACTGTCGTCTACCTGGCACTTCGTTCAAAGTAAGCCGTCATACCTTGCGGGTTCCTGCGGGTTGTAACCACTGCTGTAGTGGAATCACTACATTAGATAGAGGCGCTTACCAGCGATGAGGAGGAACGTGGGACGGCATAGTCGGGCAGAAGGACCGGTGTCACAGGATGGGGCATCGTCACAGGTTGCGGAGTCGCAACGTGCTGTTGCGGAGTCTCCGTCGCGGGCCTCGCGAAAAATATGGGTTCGCAAACCCAATCAGGCCCCTGCGCTGACGCAATCGCCTGTGATGAGCTGGCCTCTTATGCTGGTCTCGCTGCTCGGTGGTCTTGCCTCGCTGCTGGCCTGGAATGGCCGCACCCAGCCGGACGATTGGGCGTCGCTCTGGGTGGGCGGGCTACTGATGGACAGGGGACTTGAGTCCCATCTCTATGATGCCGATCCAATCGATTTCACCGCCATGAGCGGAGAGGTCTGGCCACGCCTGGCGCAGGAAGTGTCTGCGCCATTTACGCATCCCTTTGTGCAAAACCCTTTGTTTGCAAAGGCTCTGGGAGCGATATCCCACGTCATGAGCTTTGAAACCTCGGTTGCTTGGTTGCTGTTTCTTTCCGGAATGGCCGTCGTGGTCCTGGTCGCAGCTTCCTACCACCTGTGGTTTCGGTCGACCATGCCCTGGGGCATCGCAGCGCTGGTTACCGCATGCGTATTCGCCCTGCCGACCACTCTCAATTCGTTCTGGATTGGTCAGACGACACCGCTGATTGTCGCGGGCGTCGCCTATGGGCTTGCTGCCTCGCGCACTCGTCCTTGGCTCGCGGGCATCGTCCTCGGCATTGTCGCATCCATTAAATTGACTCCGTATGCGCTCATCGCCGTGATGCTCTTTTTCGCTTATCGACGGCGCGCAGCCCTCTGGTCGCTGGCCACCACGGCGGTACTGGCGGTCTGGATGTTTATCCGCATTGACATGCCGGTTATTTCGGACTGGATTGACCGAATCGACGACATTGGTGCGTCGGTCTTGGTCGGTGGTGCGAATCAGTCGTTGGCGTCGACTTTAGCCACAGACCTGGGCAATCCTGATTTATTAGTAACAGTGGTTCGTGATTATCCGAGTCACGTGAAAACGATTCCACTGTGTATTGCGCTCGGCGTGGTGTTGATGGTCACGGCAGTTGCGTGGTTGAACCCGGTCTACCGGTTTGAGTTTCTAATCACCGGCGCGTGGCTTATTGCAGCCACATTCTCATCGATTCTTTGGACCCACTACATGTTGATGCTGGTCACGCCTGTGTTCGGTTTGGCCGCCATGGCGCGGAACCGATTGACCAGACAGTGGCCGTATATCGGTATTGCGTTGCTAGTGGTCCTGCTGACGTTCCCTGTGACAAACCCGATTGCTGCTACGCCGTATACCGGCGGATTTGTGTACTCGGGGATTACTGCGATGCTCTTGACGCTGGCATTGATGCTAGTTGTTGGTGGCTGCCACGCGTTTGCGGTACATCGGTACGGCGATGGTGATGCAGGCGAGGTTGGAGCTGGTTTTGGCAGTGAATTAGCTGCCGCGGAGACATTAAAATTTCCTCAGCCAGAGCCAATGGTCTTATTCGACTTGAGGAAGCGCTAGATTTAGCGGCTCAGCATAGAGACGATGTCACGGGCAGACATGTCGCTGTAAATCTCGTTCCGGGCGCTCTTAACCTGGTGGCCGAAGTGGACTGCGTTAGCGTCACTGCTGGTGTCGCGGGTAAGAGCTTCGCGCAGCGGCTGAGAGAAGAAGGCGCGCTTGGTAGTGAAAGAACGGGGGAACAGGTTTTCAAGGCTCACGGTATAAACCCTTTCTGTGGTCGGAATCCGGTCAGGATTCCGGTTTGAGAGTTTCTGTATTCAAATGGTTTTCTTTGATGCGGTTGCCACTATATGTCTGAATATGCCCGATATCGAGTTAAAACGGGCAAAAGTGACTAAGTGGATACCGTTCCCAACATGAAAGCTGCATCACACTGTGGACCGGCTTAATGCTCGGTCACGGTCAGTTGTGGGCTCCAATACAATGAAATCCGGAATCAAATGTGAAGTAGGAGTTTGGTTATGGCTATTTCTTCGGCACCCACCCCTGAGTCCCCGGATTCAGCGGATACCTCGGACGCGGCATCGCGCAGCGTTCCGGCGGCAGCGCTCAGTCACGTTGAGGATTTAATAGATTTTGTGGCTGCGTCGCCAAGCTCATTTCATGCGGCACAACAGGTCGTTGACCGTCTGAGTGCAGCCGGTGCCACGGTCGTCGACGAGCACGAGCAGTGGCCAAGCGAGCCCGGTGCCTACGTCCTGCGTCGCGATGGCGCTGCCGTTGCTTGGGTCGTCCCGGAGACGCCGGCTGCCGATTTCACCGGTTTCCGTATTGTGGGTTCTCACACGGATTCGCCCGGTTTTCGTGTGAAGCCCAACGCGCGCACCTCCGCCGCAGGCTATGCGCAGGTCGCTGTAGAGGTCTATGGCGGCGCGTTGTTGGGAAGCTGGACCGACCGTGAAATCGAGTTCGCTGGTCGGGTAATTGATAAAAACGGCCATGAGCACCTTGCTCGCACTGGCCCGGTCGCGCGTATCCCGCAGTTGGCTATCCACCTCAATCGTGCGGTTAACGAAGAGGGGTTGAAGCTCCACAGGCAGAATCACACTGCACCAATCATCGGACTGGATACCTTCGGCACCGATGTGCACCAGATCATCGCTAATGCTGCGGGACTGTCTATCGACGACATCGTCGCCTGGGACCTCATTTCCTTCGACACTCAGCAGCCGCGCACCTTCGGTGCTCACGATGAGTTCCTGGCTTCTGGCCGACTCGACAACCTGCTCAGCGTCCACTCCTCCCTGGTCGCCTTCGAGACCTTGCTCCGTCAAAACTGGAGCACGTCAACCACCATCCCCGTCATGGTCGCTTTCGATCACGAGGAAGTTGGGTCCGCCTCCACCACGGGCGCTGCAGGGCCACTGCTTGCCGACGTTCTGTCCCGCATCGCAGCGGCCACGGGCGCTGACCTGGAACGCACTCAGCAGCTCTACCGCGGTTCCATCTGTCTCTCTGCTGACGGCGCACACGGTGTGCACCCGAACTATGCAGGCGAACACGAGCCGGGGCACCAGCCGGAACTCAATGCCGGCCCGGTGGTGAAGATCAATGCCAACCAGCGCTACGCCACCACGGCGGCCGGTCAGGCGGAGGTTGTCCGAATCGCAGCGGAAACCTCCAAGCGCATTGGCCAGGAAGTGCCGGTGCAGTATTTTGTCTCTGCGAACCACAAGCCATGCGGCTCCACTATCGGCCCGATCACTGCAACGCGACTGGGTATCGACACCATCGATATCGGAGCTGCGATGGTCTCCATGCACTCGGCGCGTGAGATGTGCGGCACGATTGACCCATGGTGGTTGGCCGAACTCACCGTGGATTTCTGGGGTGCCGGACACTAGCAGCTCGCTGGCAGCGCTGAAGTCGCCTCTAGCAGGGGAGATGTCGGGGCGCTGTGGCCGTCGTGAAGCGAAAATGGGTGAGGGAATTTCCGTAGCTGCTCGTCGTGGAGCCTATTTTCTGTCATGCTATGAACCATGACTGATGCTAACGACACCCTGCCGTCGCACCGCCTTGAAGTACCTATCGAAGAGGCGGTGGCATGGCGTCGCCAACTGCACCAGAATCCGGAGCTGAGCTTCCGGGAGTACAGGACCTCGGACATGATTGAGGATTTGCTCAATCAGTGGGACATCCCGACGTACCGGTTGACCCCGACGTCCGTAATTGGCGTCATCGAGGGAACAGCGGGCGACCCCAGCACTGGCCGTGTGATTGGCTACCGCGCGGATATTGACGCCCTGCCGATTCAGGAGGAAACGGGACTGCCGTATGCCTCGCGCACGCCAGGTGTGATGCACGCCTGTGGTCATGATGTTCACACGGCGATGCTGCTGGGCACGGCGAAGGTGCTCTCTGGAATGCGCGATCAGCTGCACGGCAAGGTGCTGTGCATCTTCCAGCACGCCGAAGAAATGCTGCCGGGCGGTGCTCGTGAGCTGGTCGACAAGGGTGCCGCCGATGACTTGGATGAGGTCTATGCCTTCCACGTCGCGCCGCATCCGGTGGGGCATGTGGGAATTTGCGCTGGGCGAGTGACAACCATGTCGGGCATTGTCTCCATCGCGATTCGTGGCCGTGGCGGTCACTCCTCGAACCCACAGCTGTCGATTGACCCGGTGCTCATCGCCAGTGAGGTGACTCTCATGCTGAACACGATTGTCTCCCGCGATGTGGATCCAAAGCACATGAATATCGTCAACGTCGGCTCACTGCATTCAGGTGAGGCCGGCAACGTGATTCCGGATACGGCCAACCTGGAAGTGTCCATCCGCTCGGTGGATGAGGCCGACTGGGAGATTGTCTGCCAGCGTATCGAGGCCGTCGTCAACGGCGTCTGCCAAGCTCACGGCGCACAGGCGACTTTCGACTGGCAGATTCCGTACCCGATGGTGGTCAACGCCGACATTGCAGTCAATCGTGCCTGGCATGCGGCGACGAAGGCAGTTGGCAACTCCAAGGTGTTCGCCGCCGATCCGTGGGCTCCTTCGGATGACTTCTCCTATTTTTCTCGTGAAGCGCCGGGCTGTTACATGTTCCTCGGCACCGGTGGCCCGGAAGCGGGTAATCCCTTCTTTCTCCACAATTCCAAGTTTAAAATTGTGGAGAGAGCCATGGTCAATGGCATGCGCACGGAAATCCAAATCGCGCTCGACGCACTGAACCCGTCGAAGAATCATCCGCCGGAGCGACCTGCCACATCTCCGACCATGCCCGCAGCAGGTTCCGTGCCTCCACGGCCGCGGAAGGCAGGCCTTGGCACGCCACAGTCGCATGCGGGCCAGGCGCGGGCGTCGTCAAGCGAATCGGCGGGGGAGACCTCACCGAGTCCTGAGGCGGCGGCATCAGATAATTCCAATCAGCCTCAGGCACCTAGAGAGGATGCATAGGACAATGTCCACGACCCCCAACGCCCCTAATAAGACGCTCGCTGCCGCACCTGAGTGGTCGAAGTGGGCGATTGGATGGCACGTCTATCCACTGGGGTTTGTGGGAGCGCCCATCCGTGAGAAGGATCGAGGCGCCGCGCCGGTCAATCGAATTCGCAAACTGATTGACTGGCTTCCGTACGTCCAGGAGCTCGGGCTCAACGTCCTGCAGCTGGCTCCAGTATTCGAGTCGACTAGCCACGGCTACGATACCGAGGACTACTACCGCATTGACTCGCGCCTGGGTACCGAAGAGGACATGAAGGCTGTCATCGAAGCTGCCCATGAGCGCGGCATCAAAGTGCTTTTCGACGGCGTCTTCAACCACATCGGGGCAGAGGCACCCGCGTTGAAGACCGCGAAGGAAAACCCTGACTCTGAAGAAGCACAGCTCTTTGCGTTTACTCACTCAGATGGCGACATGACCGCGCCGGTGTTTGAGGGCCATGAGAGTTTGGTCGAATTCGATCACACCAGTGACGCGACTGTTGATTTTGTCGTCAACGTGATGAATTACTGGCTGGCGCGGGGGATTGATGGCTGGCGACTGGATGCGGCCTACGCAGTGGACCCACAGCTTTGGCACAAGGTTTTGCCGCGAGTGCGTGCTGAGCACCCGCACGCCTTTATCTACGGCGAGGTCATCCACGGTGACTATGCGGAGATTGTGTCGGTGTCCGGCATGGACTCGGTGACGGAGTACGAGCTGTGGAAAGCGACCTGGTCTGCGCTGAAGGAGGAAAACTTCTTCGAGTTGGACTGGACTCTGAAGCGCCATAATACCTTCGCGGAGTCTTTTGTGCCGGTGACGTTTGTGGGCAACCACGATGTTTCACGCATTGCGACGCAGGTAGGGGCCGACAAGGCCGTGCTGGCGGCGACGGTGCTGTTTACCGTGGCCGGTGTGCCGCTGGTCTACTACGGCGACGAACAGGGTTACACCGGTCTCAAAGAGGAACGCATCGGCGGTGACGACCAGATTCGACCAGTGTTCCCGGATAGCCCGGAGGAACTCTCTGCGCTTGGTGAGGACCTCTACCGCGCTTACCAGCAGCTCGTTGCGGTGCGACGCCGGTTCCCATGGTTGCACTCCGCTCGCGTGGAGACTGATGAATTGCGCAATGGTTTTCTTCGCTACCGCGTGACCGCAACCGACGCGGCGCTCGTGGACGATGCTGCCGGAGCCTCGGGTGAGGCTGGAGCTTCCGGCGAGATGCCCTCGCTCGTTGTCGAGCTGAACCTGGAAAACGGCGCAACCAGCGCGGTGATCCGTGATGGTGACCACGTGGAATTTGAGTTTTCCTAGGCTCTCTAGGCGGCTCTAGGCTGCCCCGGAGAACCAAAACCGCCCGGACACAATGTCCAGGCGGTAATTCTTTCGTGCCCCATCGATGAGTGGGCACAAGGGGTAGTGACTGCGTTTATGTTTGCTGGCTACCCCTGTTTTCGCAGATGCAGTGATTACATCTCTGCGGTCTCAGCAGGGGTCATCTCGTCGGAGGATGCCGGAGTGGTGGCCTTCTGCTCGAAGGTCTCCGACGGGTTGGCCTGGTCGCCGACCTTCACGTCCGAGTCAACCTGATTCGGGGGAGAGCAAGCGACCAGGGCTGCTGCGGCAATGGCGGATGCGGCGATAGCGCCGGCGATGCGGTTACGCATGGATGTGGCTCCTCTGTCGGAAAAACAATAGCTACAAGGGGCTAATAAACTTTTCTCACATTATCTTAAAGCAATATCTTAGAGGATTCTTAACGGCTTGCGGGAACCAAGGGGCCAATCGCCCCCGCGCCGATGCATAGGGTTGCCCCCGGAGTCGCCTTTTCCACATCGACATGGAGAGTATTTCCGCCACCGTTGAGGTACACATAGCGCGGTCGCAGATCGTTGTTCATCTTCACGACTGTGGAACCACCGCGGGTTTGCTCTTCAGTCTCGAAAGGATTGGGGAGCGACAGGCGCACATCCATGTCCTCGGAGGCGGTGGCCGGGAACTCAAGCACCCAGTCACCGAGCTTGATGATGTTCTCCAACTTGATGTCCTCCGACGCGGTGCCGTCCTCGCCAACTGTGATGCGATGGCCACACTGCTCGACAGGGCCGTCAGTGACACGGGTGACCTCGGAGACCTTGGCGTCGATAAGCGAACCGTCTGTATTGAACATGCGCGGGTGACCGGTGACGCGCTCAAACGGCGGGCGATCGGAGACCGCATCAAACACCCGCGAGTACATGTTCATCGGAGCGGCGACGGGCACGAGAACTTCGAAGGGGACGGGCTGGTCGATGAGATTGTAGTCGATCGCCTTGTCGGGGCCAGCGGCATCGGCTTCCTCGCGCAGCGCGGACAGCGACGCCTTGGTGTTGCCGATCCACTCCATTGCGATGTCATCAGACCAGGCATTGCGGTAAGTGACCACGGAAATCGTGGAGGTGACAGCCAGCGCGATGCCCAGCGACCAAATCAGAATGTGCGTACGAGCCGGTAGCAGCGCTGGCGCCTCGTCCTTCGGTGGGAGTCCAGCCAGGGAGATCGCGACGCAGATTACGATCACGAGCGCGACATCAGAGTAGTAGTGCAAAGTGTGCGCCAGCACGCCAGAGGTGTTCTCTCCCGAGCGGAACAGGGTGATGGCGAACAAGGTGGTGAACATGTACGCCACCGATAGCGTCCACGGAGCCCAGCCACGGTAATCGCGGCCGATGAGGGTGGCGGACAGAATCAACAGGATAATGCCGCCGAGAGTAATCAGCTGAGACGAAGCGGAGGCAAACGGCTGTCCCGGAGCCCAGCGTTCCCAGCTTGTTGGTCCGCCGATGATGCCGGCAAAAATCTGGCCGAGGCCGTTGAAGAACAGTTCGGGCTGCAGCTTGTCGGAAATGAAGCCGGTGGTTTCGGCGGGGCCGAAGTAGTACCACAGTGCCCAGGCGCCGGTCAGCAGCATCGATGGGATCCAGATGACGAGGCCACGGCGGAGAACCTGCAGGATATTTCTGCGCTCCATGTAAGCCAAAGTGACGACAACCAGCATGGAGATCGGTGCGATAGCCAGGGACTTCTCAAAGAATCCCAGCGCCACTGCCAGCAGCACGAACAGGCCTACGGCTTCCCACGGGCGGGGGCCGAAGGAACGACGCATAGTGGTGCGAATGGCGACAATCATGAAAACCACGAATGCTAGGTGGAACGGCTGGGAATTGGCCGCGGCCGACCACCAGGTGTCGCCCGGAAGCATCAGCGGAGTCCAGGCGACGACCGTGATGAGGAAGAGCGATACCAGCGTGCGGCCGGTGAGAAGCTCAAAGAGTTTAGCTGTGGCGTATGTCAGCACTACCGACATCACGGCCATGGTGATAGCCGGTAGCCACCAGTTCCACGGCGCGATGAGGTGATAGAGGCCTTGCACCAAGAAGGCCAGTGGTGCAAGGTGCCCGTCGTGATCCTGAAGCAGGTAGTCCTTGCTCAGCAGTGGGGTGTCGTAAAGATGGCCAACAATGATGAAGTCATCCCAGTAAAAACCATGGCTAGTCAGCACCAGAATGCGAGCGACAAGCTGTATCGCAATAACAACTCCGATGAGTGGCCACCACTGCTTCGCAGACAGGTCAAGTCGCTCGCCCCACGTCAATGTGGGCATGTAGTATGGGCGAGAACTTTCCTGCTCAGCGGTGTTGTCAGCACCAGGGGCCTCGGCAGTGTTCACTGCGGAATCCGCGGCTGTCCCCTCATCGCCGACTGGCGGCGTATGAGGGGTTTGGGCAGTTGGGGTATCTCCTGTAGATGACCGCTCGGCTTTAGTCATGGTTCCTTATGTTATCTAGGCCATCTGCTGGGCGCGGTAGGGTAGGCAAAAGTTAGTGCTTAGGGCGTGTCGACACAGGCTTCATACGCCGCTAATGAATACATCAATAATGTTTGAGCAATACCGCTCGAGTTAAAGAAAAATAGGAGCAAGTGGGATGACGCAATCGGCGAGTGCAGCGCGCGCTAACTTCTCGTGGCGCAATATTGACATCATCATTGCAGCTGTTATCGGCGTGGCCGTTGGCCTGATTTTTGTTATCTGGAACATCATCGGCGGTGCGGGCTATGAAGCAGTCAACGCGCTTACTCCTGGTCTTGGCGGTTTGGTCGCTGGTATGTGGTTCCTCGGTGGTCCGCTCGGCGCGTACATCATTCGCAAGCCGGGTGCCGCTATCTTCGTCGAGGTAATCGCAGCGACGGTTTCAGCACTGATCGGTAACCAGTGGGGTATCTCCACCCTGTACTCAGGTTTGGCGCAGGGGCTCGGCGCGGAGCTGGTGTTCCTCATTTTGGCGTATAAGAGCTACAACCTGGTCACCGTGGTTATCTCGGGTCTCATGGCAGGTGTCGGCGCGTGGACTTTTGAGCTTTTCACCGGCAACCTGGCCAAGACTTTCGAATTCAACGTCATCTACCTGATCTCCACGGCGCTGTCGGGTGCCGTCCTCGCCGGTCTGCTGGCTTACTTCCTGGCTAAGGCACTGGCGGCAACTGGAGCGCTGGATCGTTTTGCCATCGGGCGAGAGCGGCACGACGACGTCTAGGAAAATCGATGACAGATGAGGCGTTGACGCGGGGGCCGTCGTCAAGCGGAAATGTCCCTGCGGTGAGCGCGCGGGGGTTCGGATATCGGCACGCGGGGCGCAAAGCTGCGGTACTGAACGACATCACGCTGGACATCGAGCGCGGTGAAAAGGTGCTGTTGCTCGGCGCGTCGGGGATGGGGAAGTCGACGCTGCTCGCCGCTATTGCTGGCGTGCTTGGCGACGACTCCGATGGCGAAGCCACCGGAAAGCTCCTGATTGAAGGTCGTACTCCTGCTTCCGCACGGGGTTCGGTGGGCTTGGTGCTGCAAGACCCTGACTCGCAGACGATTAGTGCTCGCGTTGGCGACGATGTTGCCTTTGGTGCGGAAAACCTGGGCGTTGCCCCAGCTGAGATTGGCAACCGAGTGCGCGCCAGCCTGGATTTGGTGGGGCTGGATTTGCCGCTGGATCATCCCACGCACAGACTTTCGGGTGGGCAGAAGCAGCGCCTCGCATTGGCAGGTGTGCTGGCAATGGGCGCACGGGTCATTTGTTTGGACGAGCCGACGGCCAACATCGACCCGGCCGGTGTGCCGGTACTACGCGATGCTGCGATTACCGCGGCGGAGAGGACCGGTGCGGCACTGATTGTGGTCGAGCATCGAGTGGATGCGTGGGTCGATGTGGTCGACCGCATCATCGTGCTGGGCCGCGGAGGTGTGATTGCCGATGGTGCACCGCATCGGGTCTTGGAAGACCACGGGCAAGCTCTGACGGATGCTGGGGTGTGGATTCCGGGAGCTCCGCCTGCGCTGCCGGACGCGCGTTCAGCTGCCCGCGACCAGGACGGGCACCCTAGCGGTGCCATCGCGATCGAAACCCGTGGGCTGGACATCGGCTATGGCGCGAAGAAGTCGTGGTTCCGCGGTGGCGAAAATGTTGATCCGATTGCTCGCGATGTATCCGTTTCTATTCCATCTGAAGCTTCCACCTGCATTGTTGGTCACAATGGCAGCGGGAAGTCCACGTTAGCGCTGACGCTCGGCGGCCTGCTTGAGCCGATGGCGGGCACGGTCCAAGTGGCCGGCAGCGGTAGTGCGCCGTGGAAATGGCCGTCGAAGAAGTTGGCTACTCGGATTGGCACGGTGTTCCAGGACCCCGAGCATCAATTTGTCACTGGCACAGTGCTGGAAGAGTTGCAGCTTGGCCCCAAGCTTGTCGGTGTCAACGCTGATCAGCGCATCGAGGAATTACTTGAGCGGCTGCGGCTAACGGCTCTGACCAAGGCGAATCCGTTCTCGCTGTCCGGCGGTGAGAAGCGACGTCTGTCGGTGGCGACAATGCTGGCGACAGCGCCGGATATTGTGCTTCTCGACGAACCGACGTTCGGCCAAGACCGCCGGACATTCACCGAGCTGCTCACTTTGCTTCGCCAGCTTGCTGACGACGGCCGAACTGTTATCTCGATTACCCACGATCCATTGGTGGTACAAGCGATGGGGGACTACGTCATCGACATGGATTCGTTTCATCCGGAGCGGTCAGGCCGTGCGGCGCCGGGACAGCGTGGTTCAGGGGAGCAGGCCGGTCCGAGCCGCACTAGCGGTGCGCGCGGCCAGGGCGAAGCAGGAGGGAAATCGTGACTGAAGTCGGTTCCGCCGGTACGGCTGAAGGTACGCAGAGCGCCATTTCGAGTAAGCAGCCTTTCCTCGCGACGGTCAACCCGGTGGCGAGAGTACTGGGCCTATTCTTGCTCACCACACCGCTGCTGATTTCCATCGACTGGGTCTCCGCAGTGGTTGCGCTTGTCTGCACGCTTTTCTTGGTGCCGCTGTCGGGTTTGGGTTTTCGTCGTTTTCTAGGACGCAGCCTGCCACTTCTTATCGCCGCGCCCATCTCGGGCATCTCGATGGCGCTCTACGGCAACCCGGAGGGCAAAGAGTATTTCTCCTTCCTGCTTGCGCATGTGACGGATAATTCCATTTCCCTGGCCATCGCGATCATGTTGCGTGTGCTGGCTATCGGTACTCCAGTTGTCGTGTTGACAGCCAATATCGACCCCACCGATCTGGGCAATGGGCTGGCGCAGATTCTCAAGCTGCCCAGCCGGTTTGTGCTGGCAACGGTGGCGAGTTTGCGGCTCGTCGGCCTATTCATCAGCGATTGGCAGGCGCTGACCCGAGCCCGTCGAGCACGCGGTTTGGGTGACCACGGCGCAATCCGCCGCACTATTTCTCAGGTGTTCGCTCTGCTGGTGTTCGCACTGCGCCGCGGCACCAAACTGGCTACAGCCATGGAAGCCCGCGGCTTTGGCGCACCGATTAAGCGTACGTGGTGGCACACCTCGACATTGGCCGCGCGTGACTATGTCACCATGGCCGCCTGCCTTGCCATCGCCGTCGCAGCAATCGGTATTTCCGTGTGGGCCGGGGAGTTCCGCTTCCTGGGTGTGGCGTAGCAAAGGCGTTTCGATCACGATGATTCTGCTTATCGATGGCCGTTCCGGCAGTGGCAAAACCACCTTTTCGGCAAAGTTGCACAGTATCCTCGGTTGGCCAGTTATCCACTTGGAGGATGTCTATCCGGGCTGGTCCGGCCTGCAGAAAGCATCGGCCGAAGTCGCGGAGACCATTTTGAACCCCGCTCTACCGGCCGACAAGCGCGGGTATCGCCGTTGGGACTGGTACGCCAGTGAATTCGCCGAGTGGGTCCCCACGCCACCGGACTCCTCGCTCATCGTTGAAGGCTGTGGCGCTGTCACTGAAGCTAACCTTGCCGCTGCCCGCGCCATCGGCGACGGCAACGCCTGGGGAGTCTGGGTAGAGCTGGACACGCAGACTCGATTTGCCCGTGCCATGGCTCGCGACGACCACTTCGAGGAACACTGGGACATGTGGGCCGAGCAGGAATCCCAGCATATGGCGAAGCACAATCCGCAACAGCTCGTCGACTGGACCATCAACGTCCCAGAACAGTTAACGTGGAAGCTCTGATGAGAAAAACACTCGCGTGCCTCGGTGCAGGCTTCGGTTCCATGCTCCTCGTCGGCGGACTACGCGTCGCCGCTAATTCGGAGCTACGCCCACCACGCCTGCCCAATCGCAGACCTCCGCGGTGGGTTCTTCCAACAGTAGGTGCCGCGTGGACACTGGCCAGCTGCCGCGCCTACTACGCTCGCGCATCGCATCGCTTGACGACGCCCCTGCTCGCCGGCCTCGCAGTACCAGGAGCCGCAGCGATCGTTTTCGAGGCCGTTCGTCTTCGATGTGCAGCCAAAAAACCAACTCTGCCGCCACACACCGTGGTTGTACTGGGATGCGGATTGAAGAACAATCGGCCCTCGGCCCTGCTGGCCAGAAGATTACAGCGAGCAGTCTCAGCGTGTGATGAGCGTACCGAGCGAATCATCTGCTCCGGTGGGGTCGGCAGTGAAGCGGTGACAGATGCCACCTGCTCCGAAGCGGACGCCATGGTGGAGTGGTTGGAGGCGAACGCTGGGGACGTCGTAAAGCGTGGCGACATCGAGTTGATCCCCGAGGACCAATCGACGAATACGTCGGAAAACATTGACTATGCGTGCGAATTGATGCGCGGCATGGACGGTGCGTTGAGCGCTGGAACGGTTGTTGTGACCAGTGATTTTCATGCGCCACGGGTAGCGAAGCTCATGCGCGAACGGGGGCTGGAACCCTGGTGTGTCGTCGGCGCCTATACGCCGTTGAGGTACTGGGCGACATCGCTGCTGCGGGAATTCCTCGCGCAGTTTATTCTGTGGGCGCCGAGCGGCAACGCGAGAATTTTACGAATTTCGCGGGTAGAGCGAAGCGTTAGCCACTAGTATCGAACGAAGATAAATACGTCGTGCGGTGATAGTGCTGCGTAGAAATGCGTAGAGCGCGATATCGAACACGACATCGGAATCATTAAATCGGGAGGAACACCCACATGGCTTTGACCCCAGGATTCGACCTGTTCCAGCTGCCAGAGGAGCACCAGGAGCTCCGCGCCGTTATCCGTGATCTGGCGGAGAAGCAGATTGCTCCGTACGCAGCGGACGTCGATGAGAACGAGCGTTTCCCGGAGGAGGCCCTGAAGGCTCTCAACGAGGCTGGATTCAACGCCGTCCACGTGCCGGAGCAGTTCGGTGGTCAGGGTGCGGACTCGGTTGCGGCCTGCATCGTCATTGAGGAAGTTGCTCGTGTCTGTGGCTCGGCTTCTCTTATCCCGGCTGTGAACAAGCTCGGCACCATGGGCTTGATCCTCAAGGGCTCCGACGAGCTGAAGAGCAAGGTCCTGCCGGACATCGCCAACGGTGAAATGGCTTCCTACGCACTGACTGAGCGTGAGGCCGGTTCGGATGCCGGTTCCATGAAGACCCGCGCGGTCCGTGAGGGCGATGAGTGGGTCCTCAACGGCTCCAAGTGCTTCATCACTAACGGTGGCCGCTCCACTTGGTACACCGTCATGGCTGTCACCGACCCGGAGAAGGGTGCTAACGGCATCTCTGCATTCATGGTCCACAAGGACGACGAGGGTTTCCGCGTCGGTGGCTTGGAGCACAAGCTGGGTATCAAGGGTTCCCCGACCGCGGAGCTGTACTTCGAAAACTGCCGCATCCCGGCTGACCGCATCATCGGCGAAGAGGGCACCGGTTTCAAGACTGCCCTGGAGACCCTGGACCACACTCGCCCGACTATTGGTGCACAGGCACTGGGCATCGCGCAGGGTGCGTACGACTACGCCGTTGGTTACGTGCAGGAGCGTCAGCAGTTCGGCAAGCCGATCGCTGCTTTCCAGAACACCCAGTTCATGCTGGCTGACATGCGTATGAAGATCGACGCCGCTCGTCTCATGGTCTACACCGCAGCCGCTAACGCTGAGCGTGGCACTGCTGAGGGCGGCGCTCGCCTGGGTCTGATGGCCGCAAACGCCAAGACTTTCGCCTCTGACGTTGCTATGCAGGTCACCACTGATGCCGTGCAGCTGCTCGGCGGTTACGGCTTCACCCGTGACTTCCCGGTTGAGCGCATGATGCGTGACGCCAAGATCACCCAGATCTACGAGGGCACTAACCAGATTTGTCGCATGGTCGCAGGTCGCCAGATTCTCGCAGACGCACAGAAGCGCTAATCACCAGCGCAAACGCTAAGCCCTCGCTACCAAGGCGGGGGCTTTTTCATGCTGCCACATCACTCAGAATTTGTCTCTTAACCCCAACGCGCGCTAGTGACTGCGTTTATGGTCGGCGGCGGTGGGGCGATGCGAGTTACTGACTGCGTTTATGACAGAAATGGCCCGAAAAACGGCTTCAAAGTGTCATAAACTCATACAGTTTCACATTTGCAGCCCGTAAGTTTTTGGGTTAAGTAGCAAGAAGCATGTCCGGTCGGCGTGCGCCGGGGCCTACTTGTTCGCTTAACCCCCGGTTTTTTCGGCCGTCCCGCACGAGTCCCGCACGAGCCCCGCACGAGTCCGGCACTACACCATCCACCAGCTCGCCAGCAGCCGCACGCATCAGCCTCGCTGATCACACCCTCATTTCGCCAACCAAGCACAGGCCGCTACAACGATTGCCTCTGCTCCCCGGTCAAGAGTGGGTTGGAGGTCAGGGGCGAAAGCTGGGTTGTGGTTGCCAACAGCGCTGCTCTCATCCGCGAAACCGCCGAGCCCCAGTACGTATATGGCACGCCAAGCGCATCGGGGATGATTGAGAAATCTTCAGAGGCGGGCACTGCGTCCAAGTCGGAGACTTCTTCACCGAAGTACGCGTCGAATGCCTCACGCACAGTATTCGTGGCATCCCCGTCATTATTCGTGAGGGGATAGCGGTCGTAGTAAGTGAACTGCGGGTCTTGAGGGCTGCGGGCAGCAACGCACTCTGCTCGTACAATGCGCTCGATTGCCTCTTTGAGGTGTTCGGTCACGGCGCTGTTGTAGGCACGAGTGTTGATGAGCAGCTCTGCGGAGTCAGGAATGATGTTGGACTTAGTTCCCGCTTGAATCGCACCAACGGTCACCACTGCGGTCTCGGTGGCCGCTACCTCACGCGAGACAATGGTCTGAAGGCGCATCACAATGGTGGATGCCAAGACAACGGGATCGACACTGAGCTCCGGCATGGATCCATGGGAGCCATTACCGTGCACAGTGACTTTGACCGAGAATGCAGAGGAGAGAACTGGCCCGCGGCGAGTTCCCACATAACCGCCGGGCAAGCTAGCTAGTACGTGTTGACCGAGATAAACGTCGGGACGCGGAATAGCCCTCTCCAGATCTGCCGCCAGCATTGCGCGTGCACCTTCGGCGGTTTCTTCAGCGGGTTGGAAAATACCGATGAATGTGCCAGACCACTGATCAAGGTTTTCGTTGAAAGCCTGCAGCGCTGTGAGCAAAGACATCAGGTGGAAGTCGTGCCCACAAGCGTGGGCGACGGGGACCTCTGTGCCGGTCTTTTCATCAATCTGCGTTGCCGTGGAGGCGTAGTCTTTGCCGGAAGTCTCCTTCACCGGTAGCGCATCAATGTCTGCGCGCATAGCTACAATCGGCCCGGCACCGTTCTCAATAATGGCAACGATGCCGGTGTCTCCGACGCGATTTGTGGAAATACCTGAAGATTCGAGCTCCTGAATAATCCGGTCTGCAGTGCTGTGCTCCTGCATGGAAAGCTCAGGGTGCCGGTGGAAATATTTGTACAGTTCCTCGCGCTGGGATTGGGTGGACGCGAGACCATTCAGAATCTTTCTGGCGCTCTCAGTATTAGTGGGCATACCTAAAATGTACGCCGACCTAAAGCGAACGGTGGAGGCCCTGGAAGGCATCCCCGTCCCGCCCCAAACCTCTAAGAGCTGCCTACGTCGTCACAAAGAACTTCTGGTTACGCTCGCCGCGGTAGGACTGGGCGGTTGCAGTTGCGGCGATGATAGAGGCAACAATCAGCAGGCCAGCTGTAATCAAACCGAGGGCCGACGAGTCTCCGGAGCGTACCTGGGAAATCGTTCCGACCAGCGTCATTGATGCATTAATGACAAAAACTGCCGCCGCCACGGACAGCACCGTGCGCGCTGCAGTCGATCCTTCAAGGAGTTTGCCAGCAAGCCACCAGCACGCAATCGCCGTTGCCGTCTGCGCGAGAATCGCAAACGCGAAGCTCACGGCCAAGCTGGTCTGTGCAGCAGAAACCTCGATGTTGTTGGCTTTTGTCGCTTCCGTAACAGTCGCATCCCATTTCAATAGGGAACTGACCACGGTGAGGATTAGCGCTGGGACGTAAACATATACCGCCAGCCGCCACCACCGAAAGGACTGCGCCGCATGGAAAGGAACGTCTTTAGCCGAATTGACTGTCATAACTCCACACTCTAAACCACGCTATCGCGGCGCGAAACGTCACTGCTAGGTTGCACTTATCGCTTGCCGACGAGCAGATAACCGGCAACCATCACAAAAGCTAACTTTTATACAGCGCTGGTGCGGTGCGGGTCGGTGAAGTCGACACCTTGGGTTTCCCACACGCGACGCAGTTCGTCAACGCCCTTAGCGCGAGCAAGGGCAAATTCGTTGGTCGTGGCCGGGACAGGTTGGAAGATTGTGACTTCGATTTCCTCCACCGCGACCGGCGGGATTTCTGCCTTGAACAGCACAAAACCGGTGAAGCGCGACTGATCCCACAGTGGCTGGCCGAAGTCGATTAGTGCCCCCTCGGTGAGGATGAGGCCTTCGATGCTTGGGGAAGCGGCAAGAATACCCAGCGGGCGGATGACTTCGTCCAGTCCACCACGAATAGGCAAGACGAGTTCGGCACGCGGGCCAGAGTTGGTGTCCACCACCATTGCGGACGGATCTTGCATCGCTTCGGCACTGCAACCGAGTGTTGCGTAGGTGACAATCCGGTCTGTGTCAGGGCCGAAGCGCAGCATCTTCAGTGGCGAAGAACCAAGGAAGGTCAGCTGGGCTTCGCCGGGGTCGGACTCTTCAAAGTAGGAGGAAAATGCTGCTCGGACTGCTTTGATGATCGCATTGCTATCAGGGCCGGCGGGAGGAATGGGGCCGGTTAAGTTATCGAACACGGGCGGTACTCCTTGTTGAGGTGGTCATTTTAGGCTGCGGGCGAAAGCTCGACAGCATCAGCCCACGTCGCATCGAGGTTCAAAGTCTGCATCCACGTATCAATGTTGTCACCGTGTGCAGCGATTGCGGCGCGCGCAGTCAGCGTGGTCTCGATAGCGAATTCGGTGAGTTCATCGCTAATCAGCCCTTGGGTGTGGGCCGCGACGAGCTCGTCGACATCTTCAACGCGAATCTGTGTGGTCGCATCGACAGGTAGGGGAGCTATGGCCTCAGGATCGGTCGGTGCCTGCAGGATGTCGAGATACAAATCGGTCATACGCCAGCACTGCGGATCAGTCCGGTCGATGCTGACAATATCGACGTAACGTTGGTGTTCCACCTTCACGCCCGGGCGGAAGTGATAAATGCTGATGCGCAACCCCTCGTCGGCAAGCAGGAATGACTCTAGATATCCAAACTTTGGATGATCCATCCCACGGCGCATATAAAGGCGGCTGGGTGTGAGAGTTCGGAACTCGTCGACATTGCGCTGAAAGCCCTTGGGGTCGGTGTTGACCATTTCACGTAGGTCAAAGGTCTCGACTTTCGGAGGATGTGTGTCCTGACTCGAGCGAATTGGGGAGAGCGCAGGAGCTGCCGCGGTCGAAGCCGAAGTGGCCGGTGAAGTGGACATGCGAATACCTTAACGTGTAGGGGTTGCCTTTTTGGGCATAGAAAAGCCCTTTCTGCATACGTGATGCAAAAAGGGCTAGGGGAGAACTAGAAAAACTTAGTTCAGGCCGACCGGGAAGACACCGGCGGTCGGGGTGTAGCTGCAGTTGGTCGGACCAGGCTCTTCCTGAGTGGTGATACCGCCCTGCATGACAGCGATGACCACGCCCTTGCCCGTGTCAGCGGTGCCGTTGACAGCACCCGGGCCCTCCTCGGCGTTGATGCCGTTGTTCTCCAGGGTGGTCTTGCCGTACTTGCCGTTAGCAACGTTGACCCAGTAGACATTCATCTCTGTGTCCTGCTGCTTAGCCAGCTGCTTGGTGCCCAGGCCAGTGAAAATGAAGCCAAGCTGGTTTTCTGGAACACCTGGCAGAGGCAGGTCTGCCGGGCCCGGAACGGTAGTGGCCAGGCCGAAGGAACGACCTTCGCCGCCGATGCACTTGTCGGCAACAGTAGGCAGCAGGAACTGGTTGGTCTTCGGGGCACCTTCCGGAACCTTGAAGCCCGGCTCGCCCTCGCCCTCACCAGTCAGGAAGTCAATTCCCTTGTTCAGTGCGCTGGAAATTTCCTCAGGAACGCCTGGGGAGTTAATGATGTCGCGCGCGTTGCCGTAGAGATTCGGCGAAGCGATGTTCAGGGAGTCCAGCGACGGGGAAGCAGAAGCGGCGGGAGTCATGCCCGCAGTGAGAATTGCAGCTGCACCCAAGGTCGCTGCGGCACGGCGCAGGAAGGAGCGTCCAGTCGAAACCACGGTGAAGAACCTCTCATTCGTGGGCTATTGGAGTCGGAATCAAAATTTCGGAATCGTTGCTCATCTTAGAACGACTCCAACGGGAATTGGAAAGATTTGAAAAAGAAATGTTCAGAATCTTCTCAGGAGATTAACGCACGGATTCCCGCGTGTCGCAAGTTAATTAGAGTGATTTTTGGTGTAGAACGAGATGATTGTGAAAATTGTGACGTCATGTATGCCTGTGGTGTTAATGGTGTTTCGCAGCGCGTAAGCGGGTGAAGTCAAGTCTCATCCCGTGGGGTTACAACTATGGCATTTGGTCACATGTGTCACATGGCGGGCTGAGAGATTGCCGTCGTGAAGCGTTGTGGCGCTGGCGGATATGCCGTTATGGCTGTCGGTAAAGCGGGGGTGCAGTAAGGGGGTAATTTATCCCTAAGGGTGGCGCGGCAGTGCCACTTTGCATGACGGATAGGTGCTCGGGGTTGCGAGAATCTCTGCCAGATGTGCAGGGGCATTAAGAAGGAGTACACTGTAGAACGCTTTATTACGCGTTGATGCGGGGCGTTAAAGGCAGTCGTAAAGACAGTCCTTTAGAGCAAGGCCGTATCTTTTTCTTTTAGTCCTCTTAGCTTGTTAGGAGCTATCCGCCTGTGAGCGATACCGAGTTCCGTAATGTCGCCATTGTCGCACACGTCGACCATGGCAAGACCACTCTCGTGAACGCCATGCTGGAGCAGTCCGGCGTTTTCAGCGACCACGAAGAAGTTGCAGACCGAGTGATGGACTCTGGTGACCTTGAAAAGGAAAAGGGCATCACCATCTTGGCGAAGAACACCGCTATTCGCCGAAAAGGTGAGGGCAAGAA
Organism: Corynebacterium sp. 239_CJEI; assembly: GCF_001055995.1. NCBI lineage: Bacteria > Bacillati > Actinomycetota > Actinomycetes > Mycobacteriales > Corynebacteriaceae > Corynebacterium > Corynebacterium sp. 239_CJEI. The sequence continues at coordinate 73,938 of NZ_JVOW01000033.1, forward strand.
CGGCGAAGACCTCATCATCAACGTCATTGACACCCCTGGTCACGCCGACTTTGGTGGCGAGGTGGAGCGCGCACTGTCCATGGTTGACGGTGTCGTGCTGCTGATCGACTCCTCTGAAGGTCCGCTGCCGCAGACCCGCTTCGTCCTGGGCAAGGCGCTTGCTGCCTGCATGCCGGTGATTATCGTGGTCAATAAGACTGACCGCCCAGATGCACGTATCGACGAGGTTGTCGAGGAAGCACAGGATCTGCTGCTCGAGCTAGCCTCCACCCTGGAAGACCCGGAAGCTGCTGAGGTCGCTGAGCGCAACCTTGAGCTGCCGGTTCTCTATGCCTCTGGTCGTGCCGGTAAGGCTTCTACCGAGAACCCGGGTAACGGCAACTTGCCGGAGTCTGAGAACCTGCAGCCGCTGTTCGACGTCATCACCGAGGTGCTCCCGGAGCCGTCCGCTGAGATTGATGCCCCGCTGCAGGCGCAGGTTACCAACCTGGACTCCAGCTCCTTCCTCGGTCGAATTGGTCTGATTCGTATCCATAAGGGCCGTATCCGCAAGGGACAGCAGATTTCGTGGATTCATTACGACTCCGAGGGCAATGAGCATGTCAAGAATGCGAAGGTCGCGGAGCTGCTGCGTACCGTCGGCGTGACCCGCGTACCTGCTGAAGAGGCCATTGCTGGTGACATCGCCGCTATCTCCGGTATCGACGAGGTCATGATCGGTGACTCTCTCTGTGATGCCGAGCATCCGGACCCGCTGCCGCGCATCCTGGTCGATGAGCCGGCTATTTCTATGACGATCGGCGTGAACACCTCGCCACTGGCAGGCCAGGGTGGTGGCGATAAGCTGACCGCTCGTATGGTCAAGGCCCGCCTGGACCAGGAGTTGATTGGTAACGTCTCGCTGCGCGTGCTGCCGACCGAGCGCCCGGATGCCTGGGAGGTGCAGGGCCGTGGTGAAATGGCGCTGTCCGTTCTGGTTGAAACTATGCGTCGTGAGGGCTTTGAGCTGACCGTCGGTAAGCCGCAGGTTGTTACCAAGACCGTCGACGGCAAGGTTCAGGAGCCGTACGAGCACCTGACCATTGATGTTCCTGAAGAGCACCTGGGTGCTGTCACTCAGCTGATGGCGGCTCGTAAGGGGCGCATGGAGCAGATGGGTAACCAGGGCACCGGTTGGGTGCGCATGGAGTTCCTCATTCCGTCCCGCGGTCTGATTGGCTTCCGCACTACTTTCATGACGGAGACCAAGGGCACCGGTATCGCCAATCACTACTCGGCCGGCTACGGCGAGTGGGCTGGTGAGATTAAGGACCGTCCGACAGGATCGTTGGTGGCTGACCGTACCGGCCAGATCACCGCTTACGCACTGATTCAGCTTTCTGACCGCGGCACCTTCTTCGTCGAGCCGGGTGACCAGGCTTACGAGGGCATGGTCGTTGGCCAGAATCCGCGTGATGAGGACATGGACATCAACATCACCAAGGAAAAGAAGCTGACCAATATGCGCGCAGCCTCGGCTGATGCGACCGTGACTCTGGAGAAGGCGCACAAGCTTTCCCTCGATGAGGCTATGGAGTTCTGTGGTGCTGACGAGTGCGTTGAGGTCACCCCGGAGGGCATTCGCGTACGCAAGCAGATCCTCAGCGCCACCGATCGCGCTCGCGCTCGTTCCCGCGCGAAGGCCATGAATAAGAAGTAATTCGGGTTGGTAGGGGACTGGGCCACCTGAAAACCAGTCTCGGGGTAACTGACTCGGTCAGGTGTCGAGTAATCTCGTGGATATGTTTATTCGCAGCCGTCGTCACGCAGCTTCTCGTCGATTTTTCGTAGCATCGACACTCTGCGTGACGGCGGCTTTGGCGTCTTCGTGCATGGCTCGCCCCTCGGACGCTCCGACTGTGCCCGGGCAGCAGGAAGCGCCGGTGCAGCAGGAAGACACCGCTGACCAGGCCAAAAAGATGCGTGAAGTCACGGTCGGTGTCGACGAGTTTGTCGAAGGCTTCAATCCGCATTTGCTTGCCGACGTCTCCCCGGTGACCAGCCTGGTAGCGCGACTGACACTGCCTAGTGTTTTCACCCCTGCGCCGGTAGAGGGCGAGGCTGGTGACGCTAGTGCCGCCGCGCAAGCTCCCGGAGTGGTGGATAACGCTGCCAATGCTCGCTCGGCAGGAGCTCCCCAATGGCTTCTCAACTCCGACTTGCTGGATTCCGTGCAGGTCATCGAGAGTGATGACAGCAAAGACGGTGACGCCAGAAACGGAGCTGGAAACGGGAAAGCGGCCGATGTTGACATCACGGATCCGACGGTAGCGGCAGAGCATGTCCGCTACCGCATTCGAAAAGGGGCGCAGTGGAGCGATGGCACGCCAATCAGTGGCGAGGACTTCCGCTACCTATTTTCCCAAGTCACGTCCACGCCAGGATCGCTGGATACGGCGACTTATGAGCTGATTAAATCCATTGATGTCTCCGACGGTGGCCGTCAGATTGATGTGACGTTCACTCAGCCGATTACGCATTGGCAGCGCCTGTTTGCACATCTCTTGCCAGCGCATTTGATGCGGTCGAACACTGATGGTTTTTCCGAAGGGCTGGCCAGCCGTTTGCCGGCCTCCGGTGGGCAGTACACCGTCGAGTCGATGGATGTCGGCCGCAACATCATTCGACTGGTTCGAAATGACCGCTACTGGGGTGAGCAGCCAGCAGCCTCGGAGGTTATTACGCTGCGTGCCATGCGTAGTGCCATCGATGGTGCGGAGCAACTGCGTTCGAAGCAGATCCAGGCCGTGCAGGTCCGTCCGACGGAGACGTCTGAGCTGACGTACGGTCTGATCCCCGGTGTTGCTGAGTTCTTCCATGAGCCCAACCGGGAACTGGTTTTCAGTACCAACCTCGCGTCGAGCAGGCTTGCCGACGAATCCGTCCGCCGGGCCATTCTGAACACCATCAACGTTGCACAGGTCTCAGAGGTGGCCACCGGGCGCCGAATCGCAGGTGGCTCTGGTGACGGTCGTGACCAGGAGAAAACCGAGGCGCCACAGGCCGGTTTTACTGAGGACAATCCGCTACGAATCGGCATCATTAGCGACGGTATAGCGGCACGCGCTGCGGCTTTTGCGGTCGCTGACCAGTTGACTGCAGCTGGTATCCCCGCCACCGTTGTTTCGTATTCACCGGCGGACATGCTGCGTTCTTCGTTGCCCTACGGAACCGTCGATGCCGTGGTGGCGTGGGCAGAGCAGCCCAATTCCGTCCAGGCGGCCCGGGAACGCTATGCGTGTACGGAAGGCTCGATCAGTTCGCTACCGCCGAAGGACTTGGATGAAGCAGGCGCAGAGTCGGCTACCGAGTCTGAGTCAGAATCCGAGTCTGAGTCTGAGGGCGTTGACAGTTCGACAAAACCTGCACCAAGTGAAGACCGGGGAAAGAGCGCTGAAGAGCAGAGCTCGCTGGACGGGACAACATCGTCTGAGCAGTCCACATCTTCTACCTCAGCAGAGCCGGCTGACCTCAGCGGAGTATCTGTCGCTCCGAAATCGGCTGCTCGGAGCGAGAATCTTTCCGGCCTTTGTGACCCGCAGGTTGATGAGCTGCTCGCTCCCGACAGTTCTGCGTTGCCCGCTGAACTCGCCGATATCATTGCTGGCCACAGTATCGAGCTGACCTTGGTGAAAGACGGCTTGCTGACGGTCGTCAGCCCGGAAATTACAATTACTGGGCGGAAGGACTCTTCGCAGTGGACCGATGACCCAGTGTTGGGCCGCCTCGGTGTTCTGGGTGAGATTCGCCGAGTCGCGACGCAAAGCGGGACTCGAGAATCGTCTGAGAATTCTCAACCGGGAGATAGTCCGCGCGAAGATACTGAGCAGGACGGTTCGGGTCAGAACCAAGAAGTCCGCGATAACGCCGACCAGGAGAACAAGGGGAAGTAAGAAAGCCCGTGAAGTTACTTTTTGTTCACGCACATCCAGATGACGAGTCCATTTGGACAGGTGGTTTGATTGCGGCTGCCGCGCGCTCCGGAGCGTCGGTAAGCGTAGTGACCTGCACGATGGGCGAGCTGGGAGAGGTCATCGGCGCGCCGTACCAGGGGCTAGTTGCTGATGAAGCTGACCAGTTGGGCGGTTTCCGCGTCGCCGAGTTGCGCTCGGCGCTGCGTGCGCTGGGGGCCAATAGCCCAGACAATGCGCCACGTTTCCTCGGTGGTGCCGGGCGTTGGCGTGATTCCGGTATGGCAGGGGACAAGGGTAATGAGCATCCCCGTGCGTTCATGAACTCAGGTGATGAGGCGGTAGCCCAGCTTCGCACCATCCTCGATGAGCTGCAGCCAGACCTGGTCATTACCTACGATGCCGATGGTGGCTATGGGCACCCGGACCACATTCGCGCACACGATATCACTGTCGCGGCGTGCGGAAATCGCTTTCCGACGCTGTGGGCGGTCACCGATCGTGAGGCAATGGTGGCGGGACTGGATGCCATTACCGTGGTGCCGGAGACCTGGCAGGCGTGCGATGTCGACGACTTCGCTACCGTGACCGGCCATTTCGAGGTTCAGCTGGATGATGCCGCTGTGGCGGCCAAGGTTGAGGCCATGCGCGCGCATGCGACACAAGTGTGGTTCGCCGATGGTTCCGTCAGCGAGGTCAATCCTGATGCTGTCTATGGGCAGACCGACGGCTCTGGTCGTGCGCGAGCCGTCTGGGCGTTTTCCAATTTGCTGTGTCAGCCGGTGACACCGACTGAGGCATACCGTTTTGGTACGGCGACCGCTGCGTCCCTGGAAGAGCTGGGGGAGCTGGTGAATATCCAATTACTGCCAGAGCCGGTAGCGAGCGTCGATTCTGTACCGAGTGTGGATTTGGAAGCGGAGGGGAGTGCGGACGATGAGTAACCCTCAGCCTCACGAAAGCGAAGACTTGATTAACGCTGCTGGCGGAAAGTTGAAGAACGAGCGCTTGAGTATTGAAAAGCGCACATTCGGGGATGAGCGCTATTGGGGGAATCCGGAACGTTCGCAGCCGCGCGAGAATTTCCATCAGGGCGAGGTCACGGTAGCGCTGGTCTGGCTGTCGCTGGCTGCGTTGGCAGCGTTGGTGATTGAAGTAGTTTTCCTCGGAGCGTGGATTACCATCGGCTCGGTTGCTATTCCGTTGCCGTGGACCATTCCGCTGGCCTATATTGCCAATCTGATCATTACCAACACAGCGTTGCTGTGGACTCGTGATCGCTCCAAAGCTGCAATTCCGACTGTCATCTGGGTGCTGGGTTTTGCAGGCATTCTGCTGTGGGCAGTGCTGCCCTTCGGTGGTGATTTGGCAATGGGGCAGTGGTTGCGAACAGTGCTGCTGCTTGTTTGCGGTGTGCTGGGCGGTGCCTGGCCACTGCGCCATCTGCGGGCACTCTAGCGAAAACTGCAGCGGATACTGCAGGAGACGGTGAGGAATTGATGCAGGGCAGGCCCGCATCAATGTGGCCCTTTCTGGAGCCAGTTGATAACAACACCCACGTTGGGTGTAGACTCCAATCTGAATATACCGCTCTGTCTATTTTGCTCTGTTTCTCGTCGGAACGGCATAATCGACAGATAGCGAAAGCCTCATCCCATATCTTGTGAGAAAGGTTCTTAAACCTAAAACCATGACTTACATCATTGCCCAGCCATGTGTTGACGTCCTCGACCGTGCCTGTGTTGAAGAGTGCCCGGTTGACTGTATTTACGAGGGCAAGCGCATGCTCTACATTCATCCTGATGAGTGCGTGGACTGCGGCGCTTGTGAACCGGTCTGCCCAGTCGAGGCCATCTTCTACGAGGACGATGTTCCGGATGAGTGGGTTGAATTCATCGATGCCAATGTCGACTGGTTCGATGAGCTGGGTTCCCCGGGCGGTGCCGCCAAGCTCGGCCCCCAGGACTTCGATGTGCCATTCGTGGCAGCTCTGCCGCCGCAGGCAGAAGACTAAAACCACAGAGGACTAAACCTATTTCTTTTCCCGGGAAGGATTTCATCACCGCCCATGTCAGCTGCCCGTAAGCGCGTAACTCCCGGTTCTCTTTTGCCTCAGTTTCCGTGGGATTCTCTCACGCAGGCGAAAGCCACTGCGGCTGCGCATGAAGAGGGCATGGTCAATCTCTCGGTCGGCACACCAGTCGATGAAGTCGCTCCGATAATCCGGAAGGGCCTTACCGAAGGTGCTGCCGCACCGGGTTACCCTCAGACCGTCGGCACGCCTGAGCTACGCGCTGCGATTGTTGCAGCGATGGCGCGGCGCTACGGCGTGACGGGACTGGAGTCAGCGGTCAACGGCGGCAATGTGCTTCCGGTCATCGGCACCAAGGAAGCGATTGGCTGGCTTCCCTTCCTCCTCGGCGTAGGCGCGGGGCATACCGTCGTCATCCCCGAGCTGGCATATCCCACCTACGAGGTCGGCGTTCGCATCGCAGGCGCTGAGCTGCTGCGTGCGGACTCGCTGACGCAAATCGGTCCCGCCTCGCCGACGCTGATGTTCATCAATTCCCCGGGCAACCCCAACGGCAAGGTCCTCGGTATTGAACACCTGCGCAAGGTGGTTGAGTGGGCTCGTGCTCGGGACGTCATCGTCGCTTCTGACGAGTGCTACCTGGGGCTCGGCTGGACTGAACAGCCAGTCAGTATTCTCGACCCGCGAGTGTGCGACGGTGATTTCACCAACCTGCTGGCTATCCACTCGCTGTCCAAGACGTCGAACATGGCGTCGTACCGCACCGGCTGGTTCGCCGGCGATGCGGACCTCATTGCCGAGCTGGTTTCCGTGCGCCGTCACATGGGGCTGATGATGCCGGGACCCATCCAGCACGCCACGATCGCCGCGCTTAACGACGACTCCCACGAGGCTGAACAAAAGCAGCGCTACAGTGACCGCCGTGAGATTCTGCATGATGCACTGGTAGCCGCAGGTTTTCGTATCGATGACTCCGAGGGCGGGCTCTATCTGTGGGCTACTCGCGGGGAAGACTGCTGGCAGACGGTTGATTGGCTGGCCGAACGCGGCATCCTGGTTGCGCCGGGCAGCTTCTACGGCCCCAAGGGTGTGCAGCACGTACGGGTGGGGCTCACAGCGACGCTCAACGACATCGAAGTGGCCGCGGCGCGTATTCGCGGCTAGCCGGGCCAGATGTGCTGGCCCGAGTAGGCCGAATGCTGCAAACGGTGCCGACATCGGCATAGACCAAATCATAAAAAGGGAGTGTGCCGTGGGACGTGCCGCAGGCAATCGAGATGCTTGGTGGGGCCTTGAGAAGAACCGTCAGGCAGCACAAGTCGATGCCGCCGCTCACGAGTGTGAGGAGTACATCCCCTTTGAGCCGGCAATTGTGGCCGACACCGATGAGTTTCTGGTCGTAGACAAGCCGCCTTTTCTGCCGGCGACCCCCAATGGCCGCATTGTGGCCAACACCGTGCAGGAGCGCCTGCGACGTAGTCTCGGGGAACCGGAGATAGTGGCCGTTCACCGCCTGGATCTTCTGACCAGTGGGCTGCTGTTGCTTTCCCGGAATCCGGCTACCCGTGCGCGCTACCAGCAGCTTTTCCAAAACCAGGAAATCACCAAAGAATACGAATGCCTCACCGTGATGCCCGATGATTGGCATGTGGGGGAAACCAGGGATGTCACGCTTCTGCTCGATCCCAACCCTGCGGGGCGCGGAGTAAAAGTCGTGGAGACCGACGATTTCGCTCGCGCTGCCACGAAGAATCCCAAGTTCAAGCTCGCACGCACAACCGTGACCTTCCTCGGCCGAGTAGCCGCGGACATCGGCGATGTGCTGGCGAACAGCCATGGCGGTGGTGCGACCAGCACCAGCATTCCGCTGCACGCAGTCGGCTGTGGTTGTGGGCATTGCGGCAGCCGCATGCAGGTGGGGCACTGGCGGCTACAGCCCCATACGGGCCGCACGCATCAGCTGCGGGCGACGATGGACTGGCTAGGCTATCCCATCCTCGGTGAGGATACCTATGGCCGGGAAGCGGGGGCGCAGGGGCCGTCGGCAAGCGCGGGCAGCGCGCCAAAGTACACGCCGCAGCTGCGATTGACGGCAACCGCGCTGGCCTTTGTCGACCCCGTCACTGGTGAGCGACGTGTCTACCGGAGCGCGCGGAATATCGCGGCCCCGGCAGACGCGCCGAGCACCCTTAGTTAGCGTGCAGCTCCGCGCTGAGCTTCACCTTTTCGGCAGCCCACGGCACAACCTCGACTGCACCAGAGAGCGAGTTGCGGCGGAAGAGCATATTCGATCCGCCCGAGAGCTCGCGGGCCTTGAGCGTCTTCTTCACGCCGTCCAGGGCAACGTGGCACTTGGTGCCGGCAGTGATGTAGAGCCCGGCTTCGAGTACGCAGTCATCGCCGAGCGAGATTCCGAGTCCAGCGTTCGCACCGAGTAGGCATCGCTTGCCGACGGACACAACTTCCTTACCTCCACCGGATAGTGTGCCCATGATGGACGCACCACCGCCGATATCGGAGCCGTCGTCGACGACGACCCCCTGAGAGATACGGCCTTCCACCATGGAGTGTCCAAGCGTGCCTGCGTTGAAGTTGACGAAGCCCTCGTGCATGACTGTGGTGCCCTCTGCGAGATGGGCTCCAAGGCGCACGCGGTCAGCGTCACCGATGCGAACTCCGGTGGGAGTGACGTAGTCGACCATGCGGGGGAATTTATCGATGGAGTAGACGGTGACAGGCCCGCGGCGTGACAGCTTGGCTCGGGTTACCTCGAAGCCTTCGACAGCACAGGGGCCAAAATTCGTCCACACCACATTGTTGAGCTTGCCGAAGATGCCGTCCAGGTTGATGCTGTTGGGGGTGGCCAGGCGGTGGGACAGCAGATGGAGGCGCAGGTAGGCATCGATGGTGTCGACTGGTGCGTCATCGAGTGAAGCGATGGTAGCTGTGACCAGACGGCGGGTGGTGCCGCGGTCCGCATCGGCTACGGCCAGATCTGCGAGGTAGGTGAAATCTTCGGGCAGTGCGTCGGCGTCGATGGTTCCGGTCGTGGTGGAGGTTGCTGTGCCCTCCTCGATGAGCTTGGGGGCGGGGAACCAGACGTCGAGAACAGTATCGTTGTTAAAAGTGGCAATGCCGGTAGCTTGTGCTCCAAATTTCATGGAAAACAGGCTACCGGCATATCCCTATCTATGAAAAGTGTTCCGCAAATGTGTAGCAAGGAAATGTTCGGATAGGGGTAGCAGGGTGGTTAGGCCCTGCAGTCAGTTGCTAACGGCTAGTTGCTATCGCTGGACTCGAGAGCCTCGCGGGCCGCGGTGCGGCTCTTCTTAGTCAGTGCAGCGAGCACCGCGAGGAACGCAGTGACACACACAACGGCGATAACCTGCTGGCGAGCACCAGAATCGGTGAGCATGCCAACAGCGAGGCCCAGGATCAGGATGACCGCTACCCAGGACAGTGCCGGGTAGGCCCACATGCGAACGGAAAGCTCGTTGTTCGCCTCCATCTGCGGGCGCAGCTTAATCTCGGACAGGGCGATGACCAGCCAGATCACCAGCAAGCAGCCGCCGACAGCGTTCAGCAGGAAGACCAGGACACTCGAGCCGTCGAAGACAACCTGCAGGCCAACGGAGACGAAGGCGAAGACCATCGACATGATGACCGCACGGTTCGGAACTGCGCCCTCATTGGTGTGGGCGAAGAAGCGCGGTGCCTCACCGCGGGTGGACATCGAGTAGACCAGGCGAGAGGTTGCGTAAATCTGAGCGTTGAACGCGGACAGCAGCGCCAGAACGATAATGGCCTCCATGAAGCCAACGGCACCCGGAATGTTTGCCTGCTTCAGAACCTGGGTGAACGGCGACTCAGCTGCGGAGTCAGCGCCGTCAATCTGGGAGTACGGCAACAGCAGGATGATGACGGTCACGCAGCCCAGGTAGAACACAGAGATGCGGAAGATCACCGAGCGGACAGCAGCAGCGATGGAGCGTTGCGGATCTTCAGCCTCAGCAGCGGCGATTGTGACAATCTCGATACCGCCGAAGGCGAAGGCCACAGCCAACAGACCAGCGGCAATGCCGGACACTCCATTCGGGAGGAATCCGGACTCGGCAATATGCGTCGTACCGACGAAGCTGGTGCCTGGCAGCAGACCGAAGAAAAGAAGAACGCCAATGACCAGGAACGCGATAATCACCGCGACCTTGATGAACGCGAACCAGAACTCGAACTCGCCGAAACCGCGCACATTCGCCAAATTCACTACAGCGAAGAAGACAACACAGATCAGGCCTGGAATCCAGCCCGGAATACCGAACCACGCACCCATGATGGCACCGGCGCCGGTGATCTCAGCACCGAGCACCATGATGAGCATGAACCAGTAGAGCCAGCCGAGGACAAAGCCAGCCGAGGAACCAAAGGCCATCTCGGCATAGGTGGAGAAGCTACCCGGTGTCGGGCGGGCAGCGGCCATCTCGCCGAGCATCTGCATGACGAGGACGACAATGAAGCCAGCGATGACATAGGAAACTAGAACACCCGGGCCAGCTGCCTTAATGCCGACGCCCGTACCAAGGAAAAGACCGGCACCGATTGCGGAGCCAAGACCCATCATGGTCAGGTGTCGAACCTGCAGCCCCTTGCCCAGCTGAGCTGTCTCGCCGGAGGTGGAGGTAATTTGCGATTCGGTCATGTCGCAAACATTACCTCGCTGATAACAGGGGCAATAACCGTATTACGGGTTTACCCCCATTCACCGTTTCGGGGCCAATTAATGTGTCTTCAAGAGCACCGAAAGTAGGTTATCCGGCCAGCTCATCCGGCACGTCGGCAAGCTGAGTGAAAGCAGCGGCACCTTCGTCATTGCCCGGGCGTTCCGTGCGGCGGACGCACACCGCCGAGTGGTCCGGGTGATGGTAGAAGTGCATGTTGTCGCGGCCCGAAATTTCCCATGCCTGAATACGGCGGTTCTCCGCGGGGACATCGATGGGCGTATCGGGGGCAATGAGGATGCTTCGGTCAATAATGCAGTCATTACCGAGGCTGACGCCGACGGTGCCGGCCGCGATATCGATGTGGCAGCGCTCGCCAACCGTGAGCGGCTTACGCTGACCGGAATCGTCATGAGCGGCAATGATGGAGGCCGACAGTCCCACCTTCGTGTGCGCGCCAATGACGACACCGGAGGATAGACGTCCCTCAATCTTGCATGGGCCCAGAGTGCCCGAGTTCAGCGAGACAAATCCCTCGCGCAGTACGGACGTACCCGGTGCCAAGTAAGCGCCCAACCGCACGCGCTCGGCCTCTGCAATGCGCACACCGGCGGGCAGCACATAATCGACCATGCGCGGCATGCGGTCGATGGCGTAGACGTGAATCAGACCGCGGACGCGCAAGTGGGTGCGCAGTTGCTCGAAGTTGTCCGGCAGACATGGCCCCTTGTTGGTCCACGCCACCACATGGAGTAGCTCGTAGAGCCCCTTGGTGTTTAGCTGGTGCGGCTTGACCAGGCGGTGGGAGAGCAAATGCAGGCGCAGGTAGGCATCGTGCGGGTCGACAGCAGGCTTGGACAAATCCTCAATGGACGTGCGCACTGCCACCTGCTCCACGCGGCGATCCTCGTCCAAAATCACCTGACGAAGCAACTGTGGGGTCAGATCAGCGGCGCCGAGCCGGTGAGTGCTCGATTCTACGACCTCATCGCTTAACTGAGGTGCGGGAAACCAAGTATCGAGAACTGTACCGTCCATTGCGATATTGGCGATTCCCGTAGCGACAGCACCAGATGTAATCATGATTCTTAATATTAGTATCTCTTTAAGGAATCTTCGCGGAAGGATGAACTATGCCCCTAGCTGGCCTTGAAAGCACACAGAAAATGAAGCAGTGGTTCTTAGTGAGCCTCATCATTGCTGTTAGTGTGCTCGGACTCGGCTTCGTCCTGTCCCTGCCGGTGGTCTTCTATGTCGGATTCGCACTGCTGAGTGCTTGGATTCTCGCCGTAGCCAGCTTCTTTGGTTTCGTTTTGCCGCCGCGAGCAATGCCAATTGGCGCAGTCGGTGTGGCTATCGCCGCAGTGGTTGCGCTCATTGCGCCGAACCGTCTTGTGCTGGTTATCGCAGTTGCCATCGCGGTGGGGCTCGGCGGTGGCATGATTGCCCGCCTTTTGCTGGAGCGCAAGAACCGCGATCAGCAGGCACGCATCGATGCCCTGCCGATGTGGGAGCGCGATGAGCTGGGCGATGTCGCCGAAACGCTTCGTCCTGCTTATCGACGAGACATCGATCCCACCCCAGTGCAGCTGCCACATGCAACGGCCAAGATTGTCGCGGCCGTCTGTAAGCCGCTGGCCGGTTCTACGGTGATTGTCAGCACGAATGAGCTGCGTCCGGTAATTGCGGTCTATGGCTCCCGTGTAGCTGTGGTCTATGGTCCCGGCGCGGGCGTTGTCGAGGAGGATGGCGGAAACGGAGAGGCGACCGATTCTGCAGGGGAGGAGCGGGCGCTGGGGTCGTCGGCAAGCGAAACTCCGGAGGCAATCATTGCCCAAACTCTCCCGGAAGGAGCGAAAACCCTGGTCTTTGAGGTGGCTGATGGGCTTAAGCGCTCGGCGGAGGGGAGAATTGGTGTGACCTCCGCCGAACCGCATGAGCTGGCGTTGTTCCTCGGTGGTGGCGCGCCCGCCAATGGGGATGCGATCAATGGTCGTGCGGCGCATATTCATCACAAAATTCTGGTTTCGCTGGCGCACAATGGTTTGTACGCTTAATTGATGTGAAATCGAAGTTAAATCTGCTCCAAGATCCTGTAGACCTCACGGCGGCACTGGTGGACATCGAATCGGTGTCCCACAATGAGACCGCGATAGCGGATGCCGTCGAGGCGGCATTACGTGAGGTCGCGCAGGCAGATGAGTCGATTGAGGTCCTGCGCATTGACAACAACGTGATTGCGCGGACCCATCGGGGGTTACCGCAGCGCGTGATTTTGGCAGGGCACCTGGATACGGTGCCAACTGCGGACAATGTGCCCTCGACGCGTGGGGTAGACGCGCAGGGACGAGACGCACTCTTTGGGTGCGGAACTGTGGATATGAAAAGCGGTGACGCGGTCTACCTGCATGCTTTTGCGACGCTGGCGGCAAGCCAGGAGTTGCAGCGCGACCTGACACTCATCATGTACGAATGCGAAGAAGTCGCCGCGGAGTTCAACGGGTTGCGGCACTTGAGTGAGTCGCATCCGGAGCTCCTGACTGGCGATGTCGCTCTGCTGGGCGAGCCCAGCGGCAATGTCATCGAAGCCGGCTGCCAGGGCTCTATTCGCCTGCGTCTGACCGCTCACGGCACACGTGCACACTCGGCTCGGGCGTGGCTCGGCGACAACGCCGTGCACAAGTTAGCACCGGTGCTGTCACGCATTGCCGCCTATGAACCGCAGACCGTGGATATCGACGGCTTGGCCTACCGCGAAGGGCTCAACGTCGTCTGGCTGGAGGCCGGGGTTGCCACCAATACGCTTCCCGACGAGGCGGTGCTGCGAGTCAACTTCCGATTCGCGCCCAACCGCAGCGCCGATGAGGCCATGGCACACTTCCGCGAGGTGCTGGGACTCGACGAGTTTGCGGCCGAGGATCTCACCGTCGATGTCGAGGATGCGAGCCCTGGGGCACTGCCGGGACTGCATGCGGCTGCTGCGAAGGAGTTGGTTGCAGTCGCAGGCGACGTCGTAAAGCCCAAGTTTGGGTGGACCGATGTGGCGCGTTTTTCGGCGCTCGGCATTCCTGCGGTGAACTTTGGCCCGGGTGACCCGGCGTACTGCCACAAGAAGGACGAGCAGATTCCGGTCGAGTGCATTACGGCGCTGTGGGAGGACCTGCGGCGGTACTTGACTACCGCGCCGGTGGCTGAGTGAGCCTAGAGTCACACCCTGCCCTCGCTGAGCGGGTGCGCGTATGTCATTGCTGGCATACATTGTGAGGTTATGAAACCTGTACGTACTCCGTCCCCAGCTAAGCGCCGTGCACTCCGCGGCCCAATCGCGATTCGACAGGCGGGCGAACCGCAGGCGTCTACGACCGACCGCAGGCTGTTGTCACACAACCCGAACACGGACTGGCTGCACAACGACACCTGGCGTGTGCTGCGCATTCAGTCGGAGTTCGTTGACGGCTTTGGTGCGTTGGCGGAGATTCCGCCGGCGGTGACGGTGTATGGTTCGGCACGTTTGCCAGAGGACAGCCCGTACTACCAGTGGGGCTTCGACCTGGGCAAGGCGCTGGCGGAGGCGGGTTACGCGACCATCACTGGCGGCGGCCCGGGCATCATGGAAGCCGCCAACCGCGGCTGCTACGACGCCGACGGCCTGTCCATTGGGCTGGGCATTGAGCTGCCGCACGAGCAGCACTTGAATGACTGGGTCGACCTGGGCATGAACTTCCGCTACTTCTTCGTGCGCAAGACCATGTTCCTGAAGTACTCGCAGGCGTTTATTTGTCTGCCGGGTGGATTCGGCACGCTCGATGAACTCTTTGAGTCACTGGTGATGGTGCAGACCGAGAAGGTGGAAAATTACCCAATCGTGCTGCTGGGCACTGAGTTCTGGTCGGGGCTGGTTGATTGGATGCGTGAGAAACTGGTGGCCATGGAGCTGATTTCTCCGACAGATATGAACCTTTTTCTGGTCACCGACTCCATTGAAGAAGCAGTCGAGTACATCGAGGCCGCGCACGAAAAATTGATGGAAGAGTGTGAGCCAACCTCTGACGTTCCCGAAAAGCTCCGCCGAGTCCGTCGCTTCAGCGAGAGGTAAGACGCTGTGCAGAGTTTTTATCAGGGCTCCGCGGTGCCGACGGTGATGGCCATCGTCAATCGCACCCCGGATTCCTTCTATGACCGTGGCGCAACGGCTGCGGAGGAGGCCGCGCTCGCTCGCGTCGACGAAGTTGTTGCGGCAGGCGCGGGCATTGTTGACATCGGCGGCGTCAAGGCCGGTATCGGTGCGGAAGTAACTGTTGCTGAGGAAATTGAGCGCGTGGTGCCGACCATCGCGAAGGTCCGCGAACGCTATCCTGACCTGCACATAAGCGTCGACACCTGGCGCGCCGAAGTCGGGGAAGCCGCCATCAAAGCTGGCGCCAACCTCATCAACGACACTTGGGCAGGCCATGACCCGGAGCTGCTGGAAGTCGCTGGCGCCCACGGGATGGGTTACGTCTGCTCGCACACCGGTGGAGCACTGCCACGCACCAATCCGGTTCGCGTGCGTTACGACGACGTCGTGGACGATGTCATCTCAGAAACCGGCAAGCTCGCCCAGAGGGCAGTGGACGCTGGCGTGCCGGAGGACCGCATCCTTATTGATCCCACCCACGACTTTGGCAAGAACACCTACCACGGCCTCGAGCTTCTGCGGCGCTGCAATGAGCTCGTGGCTACAGGCTGGCCGGTGCTCATGGCGCTGTCGAATAAGGACTTCGTCGGTGAGACTTTGGACCGCCCTGTCGAGCAGCGTGTGCCCGGCACCTTGGCTGCGACCGCCCATGCGGCAGCTGCCGGTGTTGCGGTGTTCCGTTCGCATCAGGTGTCCGAAACTCTTGATGTTTGCCGTATGACTCTGGCTATTTCCGGTGATTTTGCGCCACTGCATCCGGTGCGTGGGCTGGTGTAAGGGGCGTAGTTTGAGGCGCTTCACCCATGCCGCTGCGTGAAACAAAGGACTATGATGAAGAGAAGTAGTCGAAAATGCCGACAGGGATTCTAAACCGGGATCTTGAGCCGGGGTCTTAGACCGAGGTCTTGAACCGGGATTGTCAATCTCCTGGCTACCACAGCCGAGCTGGGGTGGCTGGTCGTCTCCTGCATCGACATTGTCTTAGAACGAAGGAGTTCACATGGCAGCAATGAAGCCGCGTACCGGTGATGGTCCGCTGGAGGCAGTTAAAGAGGGCAAGAAGATTGTAATGCGCGTCCCCGCAGATGGTGGTGGGCGCCTGGTGGTGGAACTGTCCCCGGAGGAAGCCAAGGAGCTCGGTGCAGAGCTCGTGGCAGTAGTGGAGTAGCAGAGTAGTAGGGTATCGGGTAGAGGCCGGGTAGTGGCCGGGCCTGTCCGGTTTTGACCCAGCGGCGACCTACACAGGTGGTGTAGGTCGCCTTTTCTTCTTCAGGTGATAACGGCTCGAATGAGGGGTTATGAACAAAAAGTACGGGCTGCAAATGTGAAACTGTGCGAGTTTATGACACTTTCAAGCCAGTTTTCGGGGGTAGGTTCAGGCGGTGAATGCATCACCACTTTCGACCAGGAGAAGTAGTGAAGCAAACCCGCCGAACGAAATACAGTGCCATCAAACCGATTGCGCTTCAACACATTGCCAACGGGGCATCAGCAAGCGCGGTTGGGCGCGATTTAGCGATTCCCTCACCAACTGTCAGGCGGTGGGCGCGACAAGCCGGAATTG